>DASQGG010000041.1 GCA_035632695.1 Thermoplasmata archaeon | reverse complement strand
CGTGCCACGAGCGACATGGCGTGGGACTGGGACCTGGAGACGGACAGCATCTGGAGGAACGAGAACCTCCAGACCGTGTTCGGCTATTCGGCCGAAGACATGGAGCCCGTGGGGATCTGGTGGGAGTCCCGGATCCATCCCGAAGAGCGCGCCCGGGTCGTGAAGGACCTGCACGCGGCGATTGACCGCGGGGAGCGTTTCTGGAGCGCGGAGTATCGCTGGCGGCGCAAGGACGGGAGCTATGCGACGATCCTGGATCGCGGTTACGTGATCCGCAACGCGCGCGGGAAGCCCGTCCGGATGGTCGGCTCGACGATGGACATCACGAAGCGCCACCGGGAGGAGGCCATCCGCGAGGCGATCTACCGCATCTCGGAAGCCGCGGTCACCTCAAAGGACCTGCCCGACCTCTATCGGGAGGTCCACCGGATCGTGGGGCGGCTCATGCCGGCTCAGAACTTCTACATCGCCCTCTACGAGCCCGAGCGCGGCATGCTTAGCTTCCCCTACTTCGTCGACGAGGAGGAGACGCCGCCCGAGCCGTACAAGGCGGGGCGCGGTCTCACGGAGTACGTCCTCCGATCCGGGAAGCCCTTCTACGCGTCCAGGGAGGGGTACGAGAAGCTCGTCGCGAGCGGCGAGGTCGTGCGGATCGGACCCATGTCCATCGATTGGGTTGGGGTGCCCCTGATTGCGGACGGCAGGACGATCGGCGTCCTGGTCATCCAGACCTACACGGAGGGCGTCCGATACGGTGAGGAGGAGCGGGATGTCCTCAGCTTCGTTTCCGAGCAGATCGCCATGGCCATCGAGCGGAAGCGCTCGGAGGCCGCGCTCCGCGATGGCGTGAGTCGGTACCGCCTCCTGTTCGAGTCAAACCCGATTCCCATGTGGGTGTACGACCTCGAGACCCTCCGCTTCCTCGCCGTGAACGACATGGCCGTCGAGCACTACGGCTACTCGCGGGAGGAGTTCCTCGCCATGACCACCCGGGACATCCGGCGTCCCGAGGACGTCGCGGCGCTCATGGCCTCTGTCCGAGCCCCGCGCCAGGTGATCGAGCATTCGGGCGTGTGGACGCACCGCCGCAAGGATGGGAGCCTCATCGACGTGGAAATCACCTCGCACACCCTCACGTTTGCAGGACGGCCCGCCGTCCTTGTCCTCGCGAACGACATCACGAAGCGCAAGCACGACCAGGAGGCCCTCCAGGCTGCCGAAGCGAAGTTCCGGGGCCTCGTCGAGCAGTCCCTCATGGGGATTTACATCATCCAGGATGGACGGTTCGCCTACGCGAATCCGCGCTTGGCGGAGATCTTTGGCTTCACGCAGGCCGAGTTGGTCCCCTCCATGGGTCCCTTGGACGTCACCGCACCGGAGGACCGCGCACTGGTCGAGGAGAACATCCGCCGTCGGATCCAAGGCGAGACGCCGAGCGTCCACTACTCCTTCCACGGTCTCCGCAAAGACGGTTCGCGGATATCCGTCGAGGTGCAAGGAGGGCAGATGGACTTCGGCGGCAGGCCCGCGATCATCGGCTCGCTCCTCGACGTGACGGAGAAAGAGAGGGCGACCGGTGAACTGCTCCGGTCGGAGACGCGGTTCCGCACCCTGTTCGAGGCGGCGGCAGACGCCATCCTCCTGATCAGCCCGAAGGGGGTCATCCTCGACGCGAATCCAGCGGCCCTGGCGCTCGTGCAACTCGATCGCGATGGGATGTTCGGTCAGGCCCTTGGGCGCTACATCTTGAAGGAGGATTTCGAGCGGGCGAGCGAGTATGTGCGGGAGTGCTTCCGGGGGCACTCCCCGACGGATTCCTTCGAGGTCACAATGGTCCTCCCGACCGGCATCCGGAGGCTTCTCGCGGTCCGCTCCCGTCTGGTGTCCGAAGCCGGCGCAGAGCCCTACCTCGAGATGATGGTCCGCGACGTCACGGATCAGCGGGACATGCAGCGGCGGCTTCTCGCCAGCGAACGGCTCGCCTCCGTCGGCCAGATGGCCGCGTACATCGCGCACGAGATCAACACGCCGCTCGCGAACATCTCGCTCCTGGCCGCGGCGAGCAAGCGGCGGACGCAGGATTCCGAGGTGCGGGAACGCCTCGAGAAGATCGACGTCCAGCGGCGGCAGGCGGCCATGATCATCGCGGACTTGCTGAGCTTCACGAAGCACCGCGAGATCCAACCTGTGGAGGTCGACCTGCGCACACTCCTGGTCGCGGCGGTCGACCAAATTGAGCCCTATCGCTCGCCCGACGTGACCCTCGTGCAGGACGTCGGGGAGGTCCCCGTCCCCGCGTACGTGGACGCGCTACAGATGCAGGAGGTCATCGTGAACCTGCTCAAGAACGCGTTCGAGGCGACCGACCGCGGTTCCGTCACGCTCCGCTTGGAGTCCCGTCCCGGGTATCGGATCATCGTCGTCTCGGACACGGGCCACGGGATCCCGGAGAGCGTGCAGGGGCATCTCTTCCAACCCTTCGTGACCACGAAGCGTCACCAGGGCGGGACGGGCCTCGGGCTTGCCCTCTCGCGGAACATCGTCTCCGCGCATGGCGGCGAAATCCATTTCTCCTCGGTCCCCGGTCAAGGGACCACATTTACGGTCGTCCTGCCCCAGAAGGAGAATCCATGAAGATTCTCGTCGCGGACGACGACCCGACCCTGCGCTCCGAGCTCGCGGAGCTCCTCCGCGCCGACGGACACCAGGTTGACGCGGCGGCGGACGGCGGCGAGGCGCTCGAACGCCTCGAGGCGGAGCCTTTCGAGGTCGCCCTCCTCGACCTCGTCATGCCGCGTGCCACCGGCCTCGAGGTCCTGCACCGCCTCCAAGTCGTGCGGCCCGAGACCGCCGTCGTGATGATCACGGGCCACGGGTCCGTGGACGTCGCCGTCGAGGCGATGAAGGGAGGCGCCGTGGACTTCGTCGTGAAGCCGTTCGAGATCGAGTCCCTCCAGCGCGTGCTCCAGTCCATCGCGGACGAACGCCACGCTCGCGAGATGCTCAACCAACCCGCCCAAGGCCCGCAGGCCGTGCACACGATCCTCGAGGACGCGGCCCGACGGAAGGCTCTCCTCGCCGTGGTGGGCCCGGGGGCCACGGCGCCCCGGGGCGCGAGTCGCATCCTGCGGATCGACGAGGAGGCGAAGCCGCCGAACGTGTTCGCGCCTTCCCAGCTCTACCAGCTCAATGCCGCGATCGAGGAGCATGTGGCCCGGACCGTGACACCCGTCGTGTATGCCGCGGGTCTGAAGCCCGTCGAGGACCTCCACGGGCGGGCGGATCTGGAGGCGTGGGTGCGGCACGTGGGCGGGCGATGCGAGGCCAGGGGCGGGACCTTGGTCGTGCGCGACCTTCCGGCCGAGGTCCTCTCGGACCTCGAATCGGGCCTGGGCGTGAGCCGGGCGGAGCCGGGACTGCAGGGGATGCTGGAGTCCCTCGCGAACCCCATCCGAAGGGCCATCGTTTCCTTTGTCTTTTCCTCGGGCCCCGTGGCCTATTCGGCCATCCTGAAGATGAACTTCGTGGACTCGTCCTCCAAGCTGTCCTTCCACCTGCAGAAGCTCCAGGCGGACAGCCTCCTGACCAAGGCCGACGGGGGCTCCTACCTCCTGACCGAGGAAGGCCGCCAGGCCTGGCGGGTCGTGCGCGCCCTGGGGGACGAACGGCGACGGCCGGCGATCCTTTTCGACTCCCGCTGACCCGGGTTCCTGGGCCTGTCAACCACTCTCAACCAAGGCCTATAAAACCCCCCGGCCGCATCGAAGTCTGCGTGCAGGACGTGGTTGCTCTGCCCTTCACCGGGAAGGTCCCGAAGAGCCGGCTCCTGATCGTCGATGACGACGAGGGGATGCGGGAGAACCTTGCCGAGCTGTTCGAGTCCTTGGGCTACGCCGTGCGCACCGCGGCGAACACCCCGGAGGCCCTGGATCTCCTCGCGAGCGACGACGTGGATCTCCTTCTGACGGATTTCAAGATGCCCGGCCCCACGGGGGTCGAGCTCATTGATGCGGCCCGGAAGCGTCAGCCGGGTCTGAGGGCGATCCTGATGACCGCGTTCGGGGACAGCGCCACGGAGATCGAGAGCGTCCGCCACGGGGCCGCCGGATTCCTGAACAAGCCGTTCGAGGCGGACGAGATCGTGGCGTTCGTGGAGAAGGTCCTGGCGCTGCGGGGGCAGTGAACCGAATGGAACCGCTGGAACTCAGCCAGACCGTGATGGACCCGTACAGCGCCCGCATCCTGCTGGGCACCTGCGACGCCGCGGCCTCGGCGCTGGACCTGAGCCGCCGGTTCAGAATCCCGATCGCGGCCTGCTACCGTCGCATCCGCCAACTCGAGCGTATGGGCCTCGTGTACTGCGAGCGTGCCCTGCCCTCCCGCAACGGCAAGGGCCTCCAGCTCTTCCGATCACGGCTCAAGTCGGTCCGCGTGAGCCTCGAGGACGGTCGCCTCAAGGCGAGCATCGTGATCGACGACGGGCCGATTCCCCGGGCGTCGGAACAGACGTTGAATCTCATTGAGGTCGCCCGGAGCGGGTAGCCAGGGAATCTCTCCGTCGCGCACCCCGTTGGGCGCGTTCTCGATCCAGGACGTCCGCGGTGACGAATCCGCGGTCGAGGGCCCGCTCCCGCAGGGAGGCGTAGGCGAACTCGGCCAGGGGCTCCAGGTTTACCACGTCCTCGAGGTTGTAGGCGATGAGCCGGTCCAACGCGTCGTCGTCCCCGGCCTCGTACTCCGCCCAGAGGCGGACGGCGTCGAACCCGCCCATGCCGGCGGTCTCGTCGCTCCGCTCGATCCCCAGCCGCCGCTCGATCCGCTTCAGCCCTCCCCAGTACCCGAGGCGGTGCAGGGGGTGGACGAGGTCCAGGTGGATCTGGTCGAGCCGCATCCGTGGGAAGGCTCGCCGCAGGAACGGCACGTCGAAGCGGGAGCCGTTGAACGTGACGAGCAGGCGCGCCCGGTCCACCGCGCTCGGCAACTCCTCCAGATTCGTCCCCCGGACGAACGAGCGCTTCCGCCGACCGTCGTACACCCCAACCACGGTCAGGGCGTCCCGGCCGATGTCGAGCCCCGTGGTCTCGATGTCCAGGAATGCCACGGCGTCGCGGAACTCGGGCCAAGCCCGCCAGTGCTCCCGTGCGGGGAGCCTCAGGGCGAAGTAGCGATAGCGTCCCGCGCGGAGGGCCGCCTCGGACCGCGCGATCTCCTCGGCCAGCGTGCCGCGAAGATGGGGCGAGACCTGCATCATCCGGTCCGTGGCCACGTCGTCCCAGGAGGTGATGCCGGAGTGCCACAGTCGCTCCTCGGTTCGGTAGCCCACCCCGGGCACGTGGAGGAACGTCTGGCGGAGCATCGTGCCGGCGAGTCGAACGCCCGGGGATATCCCTTGCGGCGAGGTGCGCGAACCGCGCAAAACCCTTTACCGCGCGCCCCCATGGCCGCACGTGTTCGAGCTGAAGGGGCGGGACGGCCTCGGGCGGCTCGGCGTGCTCGAGACGCCCCACGGTCGCGTGTCGACGCCCGCGCTCCTCCCCGTCGTGAATCCGAACCGGCCCATCGTCCCGCCCGCGGAGCTCGCCTCCCGGTTCGGCGCGGAGATCCTGATCACGAACGCGTACATCCTCGGGAAGGGCTCCCTGCGGGAGACCGCCCTCGCGAAGGGGGTCCACGGCCTCCTCGGGTTCCCCCGCGCGGTGATGACGGACTCCGGGGCGTTTCAGTCCCACGTGTACGGGGACCTGGAGATCACGAACCCCGAGGTCGTCGAGTTCCAGCGGGCGATTGGCGCGGATCTGGGCACCGTGCTCGACGTGTTCTCGGAGCCGGAGCACGGCGCCGACCGGGCGGCGGCCGACGTCGACGAGACCCTGCGCCGCACGAAGGAGGCCACGGGGCTCAAGGGAGCACTCGGTTTGGTTGGCGCGGTCCAGGGTGGCCTTCACGAGGACCTCCGGGAGCGATGCGCCCGTGAGGTGTCTGCCCTGGACCTCGCGGTGGTCGCGATCGGCGGCGTTGTGCCCCTCCTGGAGAGCTACCGCTTCCGCGACTTGGCCCGCGTCATCGTGGCCTCGAAGAAGGGACTGGACCCTTCGAAGCCCGTCCATCTCTTCGGGGCAGGGCACCCTCTCGTGTTCCCGCTCGCGGCCCTCCTGGGCTGCGACCTGTTCGACTCCGCGGCCTACGCGAAGTACGCCCGGGACGGCCGCATGCTCTTTCCGGACGGCACCCGCCGCGCATCCGAGGTCACGGATAGCCCGTGCAGCTGTCCGGTGTGCACCGCCCAGCCGATGGCCCAGATCGCGAGGGACGAGCGCCTCCTGGCCGAGCACAACCTCCACGTGTCCTTCGCGGCGATCCGGGAAGTGCGGCGGGCCATCGCCGCGGGAGACCTCTGGGAGCTCGTGGAGCGCCGCTCCCGGGCGCACCCCGCCTTGCTTGACGCGATGCGCGAGCTGCGGCTGCACAACGAGTTCCTCGAGGAATCCGAGCCCGTTTCCCGTCCGGGCGCGATGTACTACGTGGGCCCCGAGACGGCCCATCGGCCGGTCCTTCACCGCTACCGCCGCCGGCTCGCGGAGCGGTACGCGCCACCTCCCGCGAAGGGTCTGCTCGCTCTTCCCGAAGGGAGCCGCCCGTACTCGGCCCGCTACCACGACGTCGTCGAACGATCGCTCGCAGCCGCGGACGTCCACCCCGTGGTCAAGTCCGTCTGGGGGCCCGTTCCCCTGGAGCTGGACCACGTGTGGCCGCTCTCCCAGTCCCTGATCCCCTACGCTTTGGAAGCCGAGGCACTCGAGGCCGCTGAGGTGTTCTTCCGGCAGTGGGCGGCCGGGGCCGGATACGCGTTCGGCGTCCTATGGGAGGGGGATGCGACCCTGGACGACCTCCGCGCCCGCGCGCCCGGGGCGCGGTCGCTGGATTGGAATCTCCTCCGCGTCCGGGCGACCGCGGATCTCCAGTTCGGCCGCGGCGCCTCGGACTCGCTGCTCCGCGGCCGCATCTCGCTCGTCGTGTCGAAGAATACGGGGAAGGTCCGCAACGTGTTCCTGGAGGGCGAGCACATCCTCTCCTTGCGGGCGGAGGACGGCTTCTTCACGCTCAAGGCGGCCGGAGCCCGGCGCCTCCATGCCGCGTTCTCGTCCCCAAGGCTCCGCGTCGTGGTGGAGTCCGATGCGGTGCCGTTCCTCCGGGAGGGCAAGAACGCGTTCGCGAAGTTCGTCAAGGACGCCGATCCGGGTCTGAGGCCGGGCGACGAGGTCCTCCTCGTCTCGCCCGACGACGAGCTGTGCGCGGTCGGGCAGGCCGCCATGACGCCGCGCGAGATGCGCTCGTTCAAGCGCGGCGTCGCCGCGTTCGTCCGCGAGGGCGTGCCGCCTCCACCGTCCGCTCGGCGACCGTGATGCAGGCCAGGTAGTCGTCCAAGGTGTGCAAAAGGGAAAGCGGTCCGTCCGCCGTGGCGGTCGCGGTGATCGTCGCTCCCTTCCTGTGCGTCCGGATGTAGCCTTCGTCGTCCAGGGACACGGACTTCGCAACGGCCTGGGCTTGCGCAGCGTCGGCATAGGTCAGCGTGAGGGAGGCTCGGGCCTTCATCGGATAGCCCCGGGCAGATTCGAACTGCCGTCGCGGGTTCCAAAGACCCGAATGCTTGACCGCTACACCACGGGGCTGCGGGCGTGCATTTCCTCGGGCGTATAAAGCCCATCCGTCACGACGTGTCCAAAGAGGTCCGTGGCCCTCGCCGCATCGATCCGCACGCGGACGAACTCCCCGATAGGCGCGGGCTCGTGGAGCACGACCTGGCGGTATTCCGCGGTCCGCGCGAGCCGCGTGTCCTCTTTGCCCATCTCCGTGACCAGCGCGTTCACCTCGTCCCCGACGAACGCCTGGTGGATCTCCCGCGCGATCGCGAACCGGAGCGAGGTGATCTTTCGCGACCGCTGCTTCACTCGCCACCCGACCACCTGCTCGGGCATGGCGGCCGCCGGCGTGCCGGGACGGGCCGAGAACCGGGTCACGTTCACGATGTCCGGGCGCACGCGCCGAACCAAGTCCATCGTTGACTCGAACTCCTCCTCGGTCTCCCCGGGGAACCCGAGGATGACGTCCGTGGAGAGGGTGAGCCGGGGGAACGCCTCACGGAACCCATCGACGATCGTCTCGAAATCCGCGACCGTGTACTCGCGCCGCATGCGCTCCAGAACGCGATCGTCCCCGCTCTGGACCGGGAGGTGGAGGAACTTGAACACCTTCTCCGAGCCGTACGCATCAAGGAGGGGTTCGAGGACGGGCAGGATGGTCAGGGGATCCGCCATGCCGATGCGCACGCGAAACTCTCCCGGGATCGTATCGATCGCGTACACGAGTTCGGCCAGGTTCGAACCTGTGTCGCGGCCATAGGCTCCCGTATCCTGGCCCGTAAGTTTGATCTCCTTGGAGCCGCGCTCCACGTGGCGGCGGACCTGCTCCACCACGGTCTCCACGGGATACGATTTCACCGCGCCGCGGGCCACCCGTGTGATGCAGTACGTGCAGCGGCCCGCGCAGCCTTGGGCGATCGGCACGATGGCGTCCTGCCACCCGAACCCCAGCGCCTCCGTTTCCGCGGCACGGTCGCCGCACGCGGTGCCCGCACCGAGCAGCTCGACGATTTGCGGCCACTTCCGCGGCGGCAGGAGTTGGGCGCGAGGCACGATCGCCCGCACCCGGTCCCGCTGGGCCGCAGCCATGCATCCCGCGACGACGAGCGGCTTGTCCCGCGCCGCGAGCTCCTTCATCCGGCGCACCATCTTCCGTTCCGTGGCCTCCACGACCGTGCAGGTCACGAGGACGTGCGCGTCCGCCTGGTCCTCCGAGGCGGTCAGGACGTGTCCGTTCGAGGCCAAGGCCTCTTGCATGAGCCGCGCCTCGCCGTAGTTCTGGGTGCAGCCGTAGGCCTCCACGTAGACCTTCACGGACCCCGCCCAAGGACGCGGGACTATTTTTCCCCTTCTGCCTCCGTACACAACCCTTATCCGCGCGTCGGATGTTCCCGTCGCATCATGACCTACCAGGGTCAACCGGAGGAGATGCCCCCGCCCCCGCCGCCGCGCCCCGCGGCCGGGGAACTGCGGGATCGGGCCCGGGCCGCGAAGCTTCGGCACAAGGCGGCCAAGGCCAAGCTCAAAGCGCACACGCTCAAGGAGCGGGCCTCGCGCCTCGAGGACCGAGCGAATTCGTGGGAAGACCGCGCGGACGAGCTGGACGGGGTCACGCGCGCGCCGCAGGGGCCGCCGCTCCCGCCGGACGAGTGACGCGCGGTTCGTGCGACGGCACGGCGAGGTTGGGCCGGAGGGCGTAGCCCCGGGCTGCAATCTCGTTCACATACTGCGTCTCAAGGAACAACGACAGCACCGGGCTGTCCGTCTTCGTGAGCTTGCACATGCCCCATCCCGGGGAATCCATGGCCGGACGGGCCCTTCAACCTTTGTCAACCGCGAAGGTTCATTTCCGACGGGCTTCTCTCGCCGCGCATGCCTCGCCGACGAGACCCGAACTGGGCTGCCATCGAGCCGCACCTCGCGGGCTACATCGATTCCCTCGCGAACCGGGGGGACGACGCGTTGCGCTCGGTTGAGGATGAAGGCCTCCGAGACGACTGGCCGATCGTCGGCGCGGCCGAGGGGAGCTTCCTTCACCTCCTTGCGAAAGCGGTCGGCGCGCGTCGCATCCTTGAGCTCGGTACGGCCATCGGCTACTCGGGCACGTGGTTCGCGCGCGCCCTCCCGCCCGGAGGCGAGCTGATCACCGTCGAGGCGGACCCGGAGACCGCGAAGACCGCGGAGGCGAACCTGGTCCGCACGGGCGTGAGGGACCGCGTGACGATCCTCGTGGGACCTGCGCAGGAGATCCTGGAGGATCTGGAGGGCCCCTTCGACCTGATCTTCGTGGACATCAACAAGGACGGCTACCCGGACGTCCTGGAACCGTGCATCGCGCGCCTCCGGGTCGGCGGCCTCCTGGTCACGGACAACGTGCTCTGGCACGGTTCCGTTGCCGATCCCAAGGACCGCTCCAAGGATACCGCGGCGATCCGCCTCTACAACGAGCGCCTCGCGAAGGATCCGCGGATGCTCGCGACGATCCTTCCGGAACGGGACGGGGTCTCCGTCGCCTTGAAGCTCCGCGCGTGACGCGGCGAGGATTCATATTTCTCCGACCCACTCCCCGCCTCCGTGGCCCGCAAGCGACCCCGCGAGCATCTCTTCGTCGAAACGGACGGACAGGTGTACCTCGTATCCGAACGGGGCAAGCTCCGCTTCCCGCGGAAGGGAGAGATTCTGGGATTCCCCATCCTCCGCGGGCCGCGGATGGACTTTCCGGACGCGGTCGTCCACAAGGTGAAGCCCGTCCTGGACCACCATCCCGAGGAGTGGTATCCGCGGGACGAGCTGTTCGACCGGGACGACGTGGACGGGCTCGTGAAGCGCGCGATCTACGCGACGATGATCCGGTGCGTGTCCGAGGTGGTCCTGTCCAAGGGTGCCCGCGTGCTCCTGGTCAAGGCGGTCCGCGGATTCTCCAAGGGACATTGGAACCTCCCCGGGGGCTTCATGGACTACGGCGAGGGACCCGAGGCGGGCGTGCTCCGAGAGGCGGAGGAGGAGACGGGCGTTCCGATCGTCCTGGACGGCCTCCTCAATGTGTATACCTCCGGTTTCCCCGGGAAGCCCTCGTTCACGCTGGGCTTTGTCTACCGGGGCCATGCGACCTCGGAGCGCTTCCATGTGAAAGCCGACGAGATCGAGCGGGCGGACTGGTTCACGGTCGACAAGGCGCTCACGCTGACCCGGAACCCGTTCGCGAAGTGGGGGCTCGTGGACTTCTTCCTCCAGTCCCCCGAGGCGAAGCGCGCCCTCCATGTCAAGCGCCACGGCCTCTGGGATGGCACCTCGCACGAGGTGCGGCCCACGGTCTTCCTGGACCGCGACGGGGTGATCAACCGCGGCCGCAAGGGCTACGTCCGTACGCCCGACGCGTTCGAGTTCCTTCCTGGGGCCATCGACGGGATGCGGCGGCTCCAGGAGGCGGGATGGCGCATCGTCGTGGTAACGAACCAGGACATGATGGGCTGGAAGCTCGTCCCTGAGAAACAGCTCGCGCGAATCCACGGACGGATGCTCAAGGAGCTTAGGGACGCCGGCGTGACGGTCGCAGAGGTCTACTACTGCCCCCACCATGTGCTCTCGGATTGCGCGTGCCGCAAGCCGCGCCCGGGCATGCTTCTCGCCGCGGCGCGGGACCTCGGCGTGAACCCGCGGGAGGCCTGGATGGTGGGCGACAAGGTCCTCGACGTAGAGCTTGGGCGAGCTTTCGGGTGCTGGACGGCGTGGGTCGGCCCTAAGGAATGGCGGGCCCGCTTCCGCGAGGAGATTCGCCCGTGGCACCCGGACATCGTGGCCGGCGGGCTCAAGGAGGCGGCGGAGAGCATCATTGCCACCCGGCGGTCCGTCCGCTCTCCTCGCCGGTGACCGGCTCGGCCGCCGCCTATTCGGCAGATGCCCGAGAGGCCCCCGTTCCCTTCTTCGGTATCTCCCCTGACTTGATTCGAGACCACGCGACGTACGCAGCGGCCGCGAGAAGGACGGTCGGGAACACGTCCAGAAGCCGGAGGTTGACGAGCTGCAGATCCAGGGCGAGGAGGGGCGTCAGATCCGGCGGCGACCCGGACGCAGCCGCCAGCGCCGGACCGAGCCGTCCCATGACGAAGAGATAGATGGCGACGTCCATGCCCACCGAAACGGCATAAGACGCGAGGACGAGGATTCTGCCCGACGTGCTCAGCAGTTCCCACAGGAAGAGTACGCTGGCTAGGCCGGAGATCAGGCCGATGACAATGGCGCCTACGAGAAGGTTGCTGAACGCGTTCGTGACCGCGGCCTGTATCTGCGACGGCGACGCCAGGATGGCCGTTCCGATGGAGGCGAACACACCCAGAGTCAGGAGGAAACCCCCTACGAACCCGACCAGGAAGAGGACGATCGCGAGGACCACGTTTCGCGCGTGCCGGGCTCCGAATGCCTTGCGGCCCAGGATGACGAGGATCGCTCCCGCCAGAGACAATAGGCTGCCGACGATTCCGATGACCGGGACCAAGGCCACCAGGACACCAATCGCAAGAAGCACGACTCCCGTCCGGGTCCGG
>DASQGG010000040.1 GCA_035632695.1 Thermoplasmata archaeon | reverse complement strand
ATGAACCGACTCGAGGTACAACTCCTTGGTCTGCGGGTCGAACCGGTACACGCCCATGTCCGAGATCACGCAGGAGGGGCCGCCCCGGGGCAAGCCCGCGCGCTCCCGACCTCCGGGACCGTCGATGTAGCCTGGCGTGGTCACGTAGTCCACTTTCTGGACGAACTTGAGGCGGTCCTGTTTCATCATGATGATCGTCCGCTGGGCCAGGGAACCGATGTCGTTCGCGCCGCCAGACCCCGGCAACCGAACCTTGGGGGCCCGGTAGTCGCCGATCACGGTCGTGTTCAGGTTCCCGAACTTGTCGATCTGGGCACCGCCGATGTAGCCCACGTCCACGTAGCCGGGCTGCATCAGGAGCCCGAAGACCTCCGTGAGCCCGCAGAGCATCACGCTCCCGGGGACGAGGCATCCATCGCCGATGGACAGGGGCGTCCGCTTGGGCCGCGCATCGACGACGCCGGACTCGAAGATCATGATGCAGTTCGGGGCGTGCGTGTGCTTCGCGAGCATGCCTCCGAGCATCGGGAGACCCGTCCCGATGAAGGCGATCTCCCCATCCCGAATTTCGCGGGCCGCGCAGATCGCCATGAGCTCCGTCCGCTTGTAGGGTGGAGGTGCACCGGGCTCAGTAGCCATAGTTCACCTTCCCGCTCATCACGGGTTTCGCCCGCAGCGCATTGAGCCTGTCCGGTCCGAGCTTCCTCAGGTAGGCGACATGGTCCTCGACCCCGTACACCCACTCGTCCGCCCAACCCTGCCAGCCCTCGAGGGTCGTGCTCCGCGCCGCGTAGTCCTTGCGGAAGGCGCGGTCCGTGTCGTAGTAGCCCTGCACCTGGTACGGGTGGCCGCCGAACGCCAAGGGAACGATGGCGTGCACGCGGAACCCCGGGATGATCGTCCGGTTGGGGTCGCGACGAATCACCTTCGTCGGGACGATTTCCTCGACGGTCAGCAGAACCTTCTTCCCCGCGTACGTCCCCCAGAGATCGTCGCCGAGCTGGCCCCAGACTTGGGCATTCCCCTCCTCGTCGCATCGCTGCGCATGCAGCAGGGCGACGTCCGCGGGGCACGCGGGGAGGAGCGCGACCTTCTCGCCGGTTCCGAAGGGGTCCTCGAGGACCTGGGCCTTCGGGTGAAGGAACGACTCAACCGCGAGGAGGTCGGAGCCGAGCTCGGACTTCACGGGCATGAACGGAAGGCCCATGCCGGCGGCCATGAAGCGCATCGTCATCCCGAAGTTGCTGTACTCCTCGATCAGGATCTTCCGCGGGATGCCCTTCTCGACCGCACGCCGGTAGCAGTGCGCGAGTCCGAGCGCCTCGAGGCCGAGGTAGGATCCCTCGAGCCGGTCCACGCAACCTGCGCCGATGAGCCAGTCCGCGTCCTCGGTCCACCCGCTCATCAAGAACGTGAGGTCCCGTTTCCGCTGGCGCATGATCTCATAAATCACCGCGAACGGCTTCCGCACCGCGATGCCCCCGGACCGAAGGCGGCAGCCGTCCGGAATGAACTTCTTCACGGCTTCCGCGAGGGGCATGAGCTTGCCCGCAACGTCGGGCTCGGCCATGGCCGCGAGAACGGGAGGCGGGGGTAAGAACGTTCCGTGGGGTTTGTTACGGTGACGGAGCGCGCGCCCCGAGGTCCTCGAGAACCGCGGGGAGTTCGGCGAACCGCACGATCGTTGCATGAGGCTTCGCCTCGCGGAGGGCGGCGGGATTCCCGTAGCCGTACGTCGCGGCCACGGTCCACATCCGCGCCGCGCGCCCCGCGAGAATGTCCACGGGGGCGTCCCCGACGACCACGCACCGCCCGGGCTCCAGCCCAAGCGCCCGAGCGGAGTACAGGGGGAGATCCGGGTAGGGTTTGGGTCGCGAGACCTCGTCGCCTCCGACGATGGCCGTGAAGCACGACGCAATCCCAGACACCTCGAGCATCCGACGCGCGCCGTAGAGGCGCCGCGTCGTCATCGTGCTGATGGGATGATCTCCGAGGCGCGGCATCGTCTCGCGGACCCCGGGGTATAGGGGCAGACCTTGCTCGACATGCTCCATGAAATGCTCGTAGTACATGTCCGTGATCCGATCCACGACGGGACCCTGCATGCCCCGCAGGAGGTCCATCTGGCGGGAGACGGGCATCCCGATGAGCGGGCGGAGTTCCTCGGTCGTGAGCGGCTTCACGGCGAAACTTTCGAGGGCGGCGTTCATGGACGCGACGATCGCGTCCAAGGTGTCCATGAGGGTCCCGTCGATGTCGAACAGGAGGCCGAGGGGCATGAGTGCGGTCCAGGCACCGGACGACCGCCGAACCTTAAAGGTAACCCTCGGGTCCCCGCCTAGACCACGGCCCTCCGTCTCAGATCCGCGATCTGGTTCGGCGTGTAGCCGAGGGAAGCAAGCACCGCCTCCGTGTGCTCGCCCAGGAGCGGCGGCGGTGCGGGCGCCCCGCGTTCGTGGGTGGACCGGAACGGCGGACCGAACTGGCGGATCTTCCCCGCCGTCCGATGGGGGATCTCCAAGATCATCCTCCGGGCCGCCACCTGGGGATCCCGGGCGATGTCGCTGATCCGGTAGACCGGACCCGCGGGGACGCCATGCTCGTTGAAGAGGGACTGCCAGGCGTCCGTCGTCCGACCGCGGAGGATGGACTCGAGGAGCGGCTCCAGGGTCGCTCGGTTCTCCACTCGCTTCGGGTTCGTCGCGTACCGCGGATCCGCGGCGAGCTCCGCGCGACCCAGGGCTTCACAGAACCGACGGAAGATGTCGTCGTTCCCCACGCTCACGTCGAGGAACCCATCGCGGGTTGCGAACGCCTGGTACGGCACGATCGTGGGGTGGCGCGAACCTGCGGGCTCGGGATCCTGGCCCGTGGCGAAGAAGTTCGCCGCCATGTACGTGAGCCACGCGAGCTGGGAGTCGAGCAGGGAGACGTCCAGGTACTCGCCCTCCCGCGTCCGCTCCCGGTGGAGAAGGGCCGCCGCGATCGCGTACGCGGCGAACATGCCGCCGGCGATGTCCGCGACGGCGACTCCGATGCGGACGGGCGGGTGCCCCGGCTCGCCGGTGATTCCCTGGAGTCCTCCGAGGCCCTGGAGGATCAGGTCATAGGCGGGGCGGTTCCGATAGGGTCCGTCCTGCCCGTATCCGGAAATCGAGCAGTACACGATCCGCGGGTTCACGGACCGGACGGCCGCGTAGCCGAGGCCGAGCCGCTCGGCGACGCCGGGGGCGAAGTTCTCCAGGAAGACGTCGGAGCGCGCCGCCAGGTCGAGGGCGATCTTCCGGCCTTCGGGGTCCTTCAAGTTCAGGGTCACACTCTCCTTATTCCGGTTGATGCACAGGAAGTACGCGCTCTCGCCGCCGAGGAATGGCGGACCCCAAGCACGCGTGTCGTCGCCCCGGCCCGGCATCTCGACCTTCGTGACCTCGGCCCCGAGGTCCGCGAGCATCAGGGAGCAGTAGGGGCCGGTGAGCACGCGCGAGACGTCCAAGACGCGGATCCCTTCAAGGAGGCCGGGCATGAGGCAACCCCGGGCCGGGTACGTCCAGGTCGGATATGGGGTTACCGACGTCAGTAGGAATCCCAAT
>DASQGG010000039.1 GCA_035632695.1 Thermoplasmata archaeon | reverse complement strand
TCCTTGAGGCCGATCGCCTCCGTGGATTCGTAGACGTGGACTCCGTGGTCCGCGAGGATCTTCTTCACGCCCTGCGCGTAGCGGAGAGCATTCACACCCGCCGTGTTCTTGTACCGCACCGCTCCCTTGAAGCCGACGGCGCCGACCACGGAGGTCAGTTCCTCTGCGCTGTAGCCCTGGACCTCGTAGCCCATGGACCGGCGGGCGGCGAGCTCGTCGCGGACCTCCTTGGGGCCGCCGCGGCCTTCCCCAAGGAAGAGACAGTCCTGCTGCTGGAGGTCCGCTTCGATCCCGTGTTCCCGGATGACCGAAGAAATCCGGTCGCATCCCCATTGGGCGCACTCCCACAGGTCCTTGGCCCCCTCCCGACCGTACCGCCGGAGAATCTGGGAGAGTTCGAGCTCGCTATCCGGCGTCAGGAAGCCTGCGCTCTTCCCCGTGGAACTCCCGCCGCAGATGTTCTTGTCGATGAGCGTCACGTCGAGGCCCTTGTCCATGAGCTGAAGGGCTGCGGCCAGGCCAGCCGCACCCGCGCCCACGATCAGGACGTCCGTCCGGGCGTCGCCCTTCAACGGAGGCTGGATCTTCAGCGGCGTTCCCATCAGGGTGGTGTACCACCAGTCTTGCAGGTACATGGTCGTGGCCCGAGCGTGCGGCCGGAGGCCGGAGGCTCCCGGTTGCATGCGCTAGCCCGAGGCGCCGTAAAAAGCCTGAGATTTAGGACGACCGCAGTCCCGCGGGCTCCGGAGGTCGAACGGGCACGAGCCACTTCCGGAGCTCAATCCAGAAGGTCCCCAGGAGGGCGAGGGCGAGCGCGAGGGCCCACTGGGGCGCCCCCAACGATGCGGTCCGGAGCACGGACTGCACGCCGGGTGTGAAGCTGGCGAAGAGCGCGAACAGGATCGCGGCGCCGCCCCAAATGATCATCAGGCGGTTCGAAAGCAACCCGAGCCGGACCAAGGGCTCGCGCTCTGACCGCAGGTTGAGCGCGAGGAAGACGTGGCCCAGGAGCCAGGTCACGAACGCGGTCGTCTGCGCCACGGCCAGGGTGGCGCCCGAGTAGTACGTGAATAGGTAGGCGCCGGAGACCGCGAGGAAGAGCCCCGCGGCGGAGGTGAAGATGCTCGCGACCATGGGACGGCTCATGAACCGTTCCTGCGGGTCCCGGGGCGGCTGCCGCATGAGATCCGATTCCGGCGGCTCCGCGACAAACGTGGCCGAGGCGGCGAGGTCCATGAACAGCTCGAGGACAATGAGCTGGATCGGCGCGAACGGGATCGGCACGCGGAGGAGGACGGGAAGGAGCGTGATGCCGACGACGGCCACCTTGCACGCGAGGTAGTAGCGCACCGCCTTCCGGAGGTTCGCGAAGAGGATGCGCCCCTCGCTCACCGCGCGCACGATCGTCGCGAAGTTGTCGTCCGCGAGGACGAGGTCCGCGGCCTCCCGCGCCACGTCGGTCCCGGTCTCTCCCATGGCGACCCCGATGTCCGCGGCCGCGAGTGCGGGTGCGTCGTTGATCCCGTCCCCGGTCACCGCGACGCGCTGCCCCGAGGACCGGAAGGCCTTCACGATCCGCAGCTTGTGCTCCGGCGTCGTGCGCGCGTACACGGACACGTCACGGATGACCTCCTGGAGCTTGGCGTCGGGAAGCGCGTCCAGTTCAGGTCCCGTGATCACGCGTCCACCGTCCAGGCCGATCTGCGCCGCGATCGCCTGGGCGGTGAGGGGATGGTCCCCCGTGACCATCACGGGGCGGACGCCCGCCGCGCGGCACGCGTCGATCGAGGGCTTGGCCTCGGGTCGTGGTGGATCCGAGAGGCCGAGCAGCCCCAGGAACACGAGGTCCGACTCGACTTGGGACGCGGGCAGGACGGTCCCGGGCACCCGCTTCTCGCCGAGCCCGAGCACGCGCTGCCCCGAGCCCGCAAGACCCGAGGCGGACGACAGGATCAGCAGGCGGTTCGCGTCCGTGAGCGGCACCACGCCATCTGCGGTCCATCGTTGGCTGCATGCGGCCAGGAGGGATTCCGGGGCGCCCTTGGCCACGACCCGCAGGCCGCCATCCTCCGAGCAGACCACGGACATCCGCTTCCGCTCGTTGTCGAACGAGTACTCGTCCCGCAAGGGATGGGCGTTCCGCAACGGACCCGCGGCGATCCCCGCGTCCTCGGCGGCGCGGAGCAGCGCGACCTCCAGGGGGTCCCCGTGTCCCGAGCCTCCGTCGAGGCTCGCGTCGTTGCAGAGGACGCCCGCCTCGAGCAGGGCGGCCTTCGCCCCCTCCGGGAAGAAGCGGGTCACCTGCATCCGGTTCTCCGTGAGCGTGCCCGTCTTGTCCGTGACGATGACCGTGACCCCGCCCAGGGTCTCCACGGCACGAAGCCGCTTGGCAATCGCGTGCTGCCGCGACAGGCGGAACGCGCCCAGGGCGAGGACCATGGTGATCAGGATGGGCAGCTCCTCGGGAATCGTGACGAAGGCCATGGAGAGCCCCGTGAGGACCATGGTCCGCGGGTCCTGGTTCGCGAGGAGCCAGCCCAGGAGCGGGACCAGGATGCTGAAGCCCACCGCGACGAAGACGAGGTACTTGGTCAGGTCCGCCATGGCCACCTGGAGAGGCGTCTTGGGCTCTTCGATCTCCTCGGCGAGGGCCGCGATCTTGCCCAGCTCGGTGCCCATGCCCGTCCCGACGACGACGGCGGTGCCTCGGCCTCGGACCACCGTGGTCCCCGCAAACACCAGGTTGCGACGCTCCGCGAGGGGCGTGGCCTCCGGGAGCACGGCGTTCGGATCCTTCTCGACCGGGACCGACTCTCCGGTCAGCGAGGCCTCGGTGACCGAAAGGCCTGCAGCCCCGATCAGCCGCGCGTCCGCGGGCACGCGGCGGCCCGCCTCGAGGACCAGGAGATCGCCCGGGACGAGCGCCTCGACGGGAATCTCCTCCCGCCTGCCACCGCGGATCACCGCGCCGGTGGGCTCCGCCAGATCGCGGAGCGCCTCGATGGCCCTGTGGGCCCGCTGCTCGTTGATCACCTCGACAGCCACCAGGGTGAAGATGATCGCGAAGATCGTGATCGCGTCCTCGAGTGTGCCCAGGACCGAGTACAGGACGCCCGTCACGAGCAGGAGCAAGATCATGGGCTCCCGGAGCTCCTCGGCGTACTCCTCCCAGAAGCCCTCGCGCTCCTTCTCCCGGAGGCGGTTCGGACCCTGTGTCGCCAAGCGATCCCGCGCTTCCGCGGGCGACAGGCCGCGGACGGGGTCGGCCCGCATCGCGGAGGCTGCTTCGGACGCGGAGAGCGTGTGCCACGGCCGGCCGTGCGCCGCGGGCGTCGCATCGGGCATGGGGTCGGAGCGGAAACCGCCTCGGGGTCTTAGCCCTTTGGCGGACGCGAAGTTTAACCGCCCCGGATGCGTGGGGACACGGGCCAAGGGGAGGCGGTCGTCGTTGGCGAAGATCGAGTCGCTCAGCCATGTCGGTGTGTTCGTGCGTGACCAGAAGAAGGCGAAGGAGTTCTACACGAAGAAGCTCGGCCTCGCGGTCCGCGCTTCCATCCCCAAGATGGGCTACCTGGCCCTCGGAGCCACGAAGGGCGGGAAGGATGCCAGCCTGAACCTCTGGCAGCCGACACGCGAGATGTGGGGTCCCGACTACGAGAACGCGCTCAAGCAAATCGGCGGGGTCACGGGCATCGGGTTCCTGACGACGAACTTGGCGAAGACTCTCGAGACGCTGAAAGCGAAGGGCGTGAAGGTGCAGGACCCGGGTGAAGAGGGCATGGCGACGGTCTTCGATCCCGACGGCAACGCCCTGTTCGTGTTCGAACCGCCCAAGCCCAAGGTGCGCCGCGCGGGCCTGCGCTCCCTGGAGTTCGTGACGATTGCGTCCCGCGACGCGAATCGGGCGGGCGAGTTCTTCACGAAGGCCTTGGGCATGAAGAGCAAGAAGCTGCCCCAGGAGGGGATGACCGAGTACCGGCTCACCCCGGGCGGCACGGCCCTGACGCCCTTCACGCCGAACCCGGAATTCTACAAGGACCCGAAGGACTTCGAGAACGACATGGCCCACATCGGGGAGAACACCTCGATCATGTTTTCCACGAAGGACATCTATGGGGTGCAGGACCGACTCACGGGCCGCGGCGTGCGCTTCCAAAAGAAGGCCGCGAAGGCGGAGTGGGGCGGGATCGACGCGGAGTTCCTCGACCCCGACGACAACCGGTACGCGCTGATCCAGGAGATGCCGGAGAACCGCTAGTGGTGCTGCGCTCGGTCGGGCCACGGCCCCATCTAGGCAGACGCCCTTCCCGACATCGCCTGGAGAATGGGCGCCTTACGAGGGTGCCAAGAACCGATGATTCTGGCGAAGCGCTTGTGGGACCGACGGCTCACATAGAATCTCCAATAGTCCGGATCCGCAGCGGCGCTCGGCAGATGGATTCTTCCGCAGGCAATCCCTAGGCTCTCTAGAATCTCGCGCAATCCCTCCAACTCGAGGCGACCTTTCTGTGCGAAATAGATGTACG
>DASQGG010000038.1 GCA_035632695.1 Thermoplasmata archaeon | reverse complement strand
CGACCTTGCCCTCGCGCGACTCGAACCCGAACTTCGTGATCATGTTGATCGCGTCGACGGGGCAGACGATCGCGCACTTCTCGCAGCCCACGCAATTGTCCACGATGATCGTCGCCTTGCGCGACGTGTACGTGTAGTCGGGGAGGGAGAACTTGCGGTCGACCGCAGAGATCGCCTCGAACGCGCAGTTGTCGAAGCAGTGCATGCAACCCATGCAGACCTCGTCGTCCACGATCGCGGTCGTGCCGCGGCCCCGGATGTACTCCTGGGTGCGCGCCTTGACGCCCTTGTCCTTGTAGCGCTCCCTCGCCAGCTCCCAGTTCATCTGCCGGACCTTGCGGTAGTATGCGACGAGGGGATCCGCGGGCGCAGGCGGAGGGACCGGAGCCAAGGGAGGCGGCGTAGCGGGTCGGGGCGGCGCCGCAGGCGCCGGGGCCGCGGGCGCGGCCGGGGATGCCATCACCAGCCTCCTTTCCGTCCCGGGAGCGGGGGCTCCTTGCGCCTCGCGTCGAGATTGCTCCCGCTCGGGTAGTCGCCGGGCAACCGCTCCGCGAGGAACTGGGTGATGTCCATGACCCGGTAGTCCTGGCGCTCCTCGCCGGGCTTCCACTTGTTCTCGTGGTGCAGGCAGCCGAAGTGGGTCAGGCACTTGGGACACGCGGTCAGGAGGTAGTCCGCATCCACTTCGTCCGCCTCGTCCATGCGCTTGCGGGTCAGACCCTTCGTCTTGTCGTTGCAGTACATCATCTGGGCGACCCCGCAGCACTGGGCGTCCGCGCGGAACGTCTTCAGCTCGACGAGCTCCGCGTTGTCCACGCGCTTGATCAGCTCCCGAGGCTCCTCGTACACGGGACCCACGGGCATCTGGCGGCACGAGCGGCAGGGGTCCTGGTAGGCGACGCGGATCTTCTTGGCGGCCTCGCCCTGGGGCGGGACGCGGAGGCCGCGTTCGTAGAGAATCTGGGTGATGTGGACGACCCGGATTCCCTCCTCGGGCAGCCGGTAGTCCAGCTTCAGGGTCCGGTAGCCTTCCGCGCACGAGGTCACGAGGGTCTTCACCCCGAGCATCTTGATGATCTTCGTGTTGTAGTCGCGCATCCGCTCGAAGACGTCGACCTTGCCCTGCCAGAGCTGGTCGTGCCCGCAGCACTTCATGAAGGACCGGTCCAGGATCATGGGCTCGATGCCCACGGCACGCAGGAGCTTGATCGAGGAGTCGAAGATGATCCCGTGGTTCGTGTCTCCGTAGTTCACGTGGGAGAACTGCATCTCCATGTCGTAGTAGTCCACGCATCCGGGATAGTACGCGAACTCGGACTTGTGCTCGACCTTGATCTCGGGGACGGTCGTGTCCTCGGCCTCGCTGTCCAGGACGCGGAACAGGATCGGGTGGGGAATCGTCCGCCCGGGCCCGACCTCCGTCTCCTCCGAGGTCATCATTTCGCGTCGCCTCCGTCCGCGGCGACCCGGGTATGCGCCTTGGCCCGCTCCTCCAAGATGTAGTCGCTGTACTTGATGTCCAAGGGACACACCGCGCTGCACGCATCACACGCGAGACAGGTCCATAAAGGTACGCCGTCGTGCTGCTTCTTGAACGTGTTGTAGACCAGGTTGAGCCCGCCCAGCGCGTCGTCCTCGACCTTGGTCACGGGGCACACGGTGTGGCACTTGCCGCACTGGTAGCACTCGTTGAGCAGGTATTCGTAGGAGCTGTAGGGCCGACGCAATCCGAACCAGGCGGTGACCAGCGCAAATCCCGGGAGCAGGATCAGCGTGTTGAAGTTCGGGTCGAGCACGGTCGCGACCCACATGTACCCCAGGAAGTTCGTATAGTACATCGCGACGAGGTAGCCCACGAACGCCAGGAGGAAGAGGGCGCCCACCCAGTGGACGACGCGGCGGGCGCTCGACTCAGGGAGCAGGAGGACCGCGAGCGCGGTCGCGCCCGTGGCGACGCACAGGATCAGAAGGCCGATCGCGAGCTGGATCCAGTACGGCTGGACGGCGGCCCCGAGCCAGCCCGGCATGAACAGGATCAGAAGGGACTGCGCCCCGACGATGAGGAATGGCAGGACCACGGCGGGGACGAGCCAGCGCCGCATGGGCCGGAACCCCAGGCGTCGAAGGGCGATGTACGTGGCGAAGAAGCTGAGAACGGGCGGGATGATGAACATCCACTTGAGGGAGTCGTCCGGGAACAGGGTGGCTCCGTTCGGGCTCTGCCACCGCTGCGCGATCACTTCCCGGATCGCGTACAGGGAGGCGCAGAACGTCCAGACCAGGAGGAAGGAGATGCCCAGCGCGGACATGAACGGCGTCTTGGCCGGCCGCGCCTCGCGCCCCCGGTCCAGGAACGGGAGGACGATCAGGAAGATCACGGGGAGCCCGCTCAGGATGTCGCCCCAGAACGCGGCGTTGAACTGGGTCTCCAGCGGCGTGCCCGCGCCGAGGATGAAGCTCGGGAAGACGTCCCCGATCTTCAGGAGGCCCCAGGAGAACAGGAGGTACCAGTCGGGGACGATCAGCTCGGACAGGTTCTCCGCCCGCGGCGGGCCTAGGGTGGGCACGATCGCGGCGGTCAGGAAGAAGAGGATCGCGATGAGGAGGAAGGAGACGACCACGTCCCGCGTGATCTCCTGGGGGAAGAAGGGGATCCCGGGCTGATGGTCGGAGCGGTCGGGTCCGTACTGGCGGGTGAAGCCCGGTCGGCCCTCCATCACCTTCTCCTTGACCTTCTCGATCTCCATGGCTCACCTCAGTGCGGCTCCGCGACGCCCTGGATCCAGACGAGCGCCATGTGGACCACCATGAGGCCCACGCCGACGAACGGCAGAATGAAGACGTGGATCCAGTACCAACGCAGGATGTAGTATCCCGACAGCGTGCTCGTGCTCCCCCATAACAGGGTGGCGAGTTGGTCGCCGATGAGGGGCGACGCCCGCGTCATCTCGATCCCGATGTTCGCGGCGCCCTCGCTGAGGTCGTTCGCGGGCAGCAGGTAGCCCGAGTACCCGAAGAGGATCGTGAGCAGGAGCAGGATCACGCCGATGATCCAGTTCAGCTCCCGCGGCTTCTTGTAGGCGCCCGTGAAGTACACACGGCACATGTGGAGGAAGACCGCGGCGATCATCACGTGCGCGGACCAGTGGTGGAGCCCGCGGACGATGTAGCCGAAGGGCACCTGGGTCATGATCCGCTGCATCGAGTCGTACGCGGCGTTCGTGAGCGTGCCGTTCGCGGCGTACACGTACGCGCCGTTGGGGACGTAGAAGAACCCCAGGATGATCCCGGTGAGCGTGAGGATGATGAAGGCGACGAAGGAGATGCCGCCCAGGCAGTAGAGCGGGTACCAGTACCAGATCGTCTTGAGCTCGTACTTCTCCGCGTGGCTCCGCGGCAGCTGCCGCTGGTCGGTCTCGAGCGCCTTGCGCGTGAGGTCCGCCCAAGGCACGCTCGGGAAGCGCGTCTTGAGCCATCCGAAGACCGTGCGCCCGCCGTCCTCCCGCAGCGATCCCGACGCTCCGGATGCCATGCGTTCACCTCAGCAGTACACGTACCAGTTCGGGTTCGGCATCCCTCCGACGAGGGCGCCGCCCGAGCTCTTCACGGGGATAACGACGAGGGCCCGCGGCGCGGGACCGTGGACGCGCGTCGCGCCGATGTAGTTCACGTTGCTGTGCGGGTTGAAGTTGACCGTGAGGAGGAGCGGGTCGTACTGGGACCCGTGGCAGATGCAGTAGATCGGGTCCTGGTGATACACCTCGTACGTGGGCGGGTTCGCCCCGTACGTCGCGTAGGCTCGGTCCGGCGGCGGGTTCGTCACCACGTGCCAGCCCGGGTAGCAACAGAGGTGGACACAGCGATCGTAGAAGACGACCATCTGGGTCTTCGACGCGTCGTCCTTGTAGTAGTACTCGAACCCCGCAGGAGGCGGCGCGATGCCGCTCGCGGTGAGGGTCGCCTGACTCGGGAACGTGAACTCCGGCGCCCCGTAGGGAACACGGATCACGATGCAGGGGAACCCCGTGCCCGGCAACAGCTGGTTGTTCTGGTAGAGGCCGCGCCAGACCGCCGTCGCGCCCTGCCACTCCTGGAAATCCGAGACCTTGACCGGCGTGCCGTCCCTGCTGTTCCACCACTGGGGCGTGGGGAACTTGGTGTAGTAGAGCCCCTCGCGGACCTCCCCGCTGAGCTGGATGGGCGGTGGGAGCAGCTGGCCGCTCAAGAGGCCGCCAAGCCCGCCGAGGGCGCCGAACGTCCCGAGGGTCATGCTGAGCTTGACCCATTCCCGCCGCGTCCACCGGCGCTCCTTGTCCTCCTCCTCCCAGCTCATGGACCACCTCACCGGAACGTCCGGGGCGGCACGATCTTCGGCCGCCGGATCTTATGGATGAGCTCGTCGGGCATGAACTCTCGGCGATAGATGTCCACCGCCACCGTGGCGCACACGAAGACCATGCCGAGGAAGAGCGCGGTGTACACGTTCACGTCGTTCGGGTAGACGCCACTCGCCGCCTGCAGCGCCAGGAAGATCGCGAGGGCGCTGAACCAGAGGCCGCCGATCACGAGGCCACCGATCGCGATCGCGGCCATGGCGCTCCGCCGGGGCGCGTCACTCCGAATCAGCGTGGTCACGGAAGGCCCTTCCTCACGTGCTCTCGGTTATCTCGGAAACGTGGAGTTGAGCCCTTGATCAGGAAGTAGCTTATGCCGATCCAGGCGAGCATCGCGGCGATCCCGATCAGCCCAATCCAGTAGGCCCTCAGGAAAACCCCGTTCTGCTCGGGACCCGCGGTGGGCTGGACGCCCGCGAGCATGATCACGCCCTTCATACCCAGGGTCACGTGGGGGATGCAGTACCACTGGATGGTCCCGTTGTCCGTGCCCGACGGTGGAGTCCCGGGGGTGAAGCTCACGTTGGTGACGGTGCGGTTGCTGAAGGTGACGTTCGTGAGGGAGTTGATCCGGAACTGAAGCGAGACGTTCGTCTGCGGGTTCACGTAGCCGGAACTGATGAGGTGGTTCCCCTTGCCGTCGTCGATCGTGAACGTATGCTGGACTCCGGAACCCGCGGACTGGTTGTTGTAGAACGTGATGTTGAGGAGGATCGGCACTTGGGGAATCAGGATCACCGAAGGCGAGAACACGAACTTGGTTCCCGACGACTCGCCCATGACCTGGATCGATAGCTCGGGAACCACGGGTCCCGCGGCCGGCTTCGGGGGCGCCGAGGCAGCGGACGCTGGGAGCGTGGAGAAGGAGACCGCCAGCATCACTACCGCTACGGCGAGTACAAAGGTCCTCATCCCACGACCCTCAGGTCCCGGTTTGCCTCTGGAGCGCCACCCGGGCGATTTGCGACAAAGAAGGATTGGACTTAAACCTTGTGCTGAGCGGCCGATGCGCTCTCCCCTGGCGCGCGAAGGGCTTCCGGATTTCGGCATTCCTCAACGACCATTCGGCGAGGCGGTTGCCATCGTGAGCGTACCCTCAACCTCCGCATCCCGCGCGTGGGAGCGGGAAGTTCCATAAATCCCGGTCAATAAAAATGGCTCCGCGGGACCGATCCCGGGCGCCTCGGCCACCGCCGCACGACGCTCGTCTGCACACCTACCAAACGCTTATAAAGAGCCCGGGTTTACGGCGGCTCGGTCTCCATGCAGAAGGAGGAAACTCTCCATAGAATCAAGGAGGCGGAAGAGGAGATTCGCCGCGAAAAGGCGGCCGCCCTGGAAGAGAAAGAGAGGATCCTCCGCGAGGCCCGCCGGAAGGGCTTTGAGCTGCGGGAAACGTATCGCAAGGACGCGGAGCGGAAGCAAGAAGAGGTCCTGAGGCAGGGGGAGGCCGCCGCGGCCACCGAACGAGAGCGGACCCTCGCCGCGGGCCGCAAGGACGCCGATGCACTCCGGAGGCAGGCCGAGGCGAGCATCGAGCGTGCGGTCGATCGTCTGATTGAGAAGTTCCAGGGTGCGGTAAATGCTTAGACCCGCCCCCATGGCCCGGGCTTTGATTGTGGGGCCACGCGAGGCCTTGGAGCCGGTCGTGTCCACGCTCTACGATCTCAAGCTGCTCCACATCGTCGACCACGTGGCCGGGCAGGAGGACCTGGAGATCGGGAAGCCGCTACCGCAAGCCACGGCCGCATCCGAAATCCTCGTCAAGCTCCGTTCCATCGCGAACGTGCTCCAGATTGAGGAGCCGAAGGGCACGTCGCCTCTCGAACCCGTCGAAGGGGACATCCGGCAGAAGATCCTCGCGCTGGAATTGAATATCTCCGAGGAGGATGCCACGCGGAAGAAGGTCCAGGCGCTCCTCCAGGACCTGGCCCGCAAGGTCGAGGAGACCACCCCGTTCGCGCAGCTGCCGCTGAGCTTCGAGGACTACCGCGGCTACGAGAATCTGGAGGTCCTCGCCGGGAAGGTGCCCCGGGAAATCCCGGGCCTGGACCAGGCGGTTCCGAACTCCGAGTTCGAAAGCTTCGCGGTGCCGGGATTCCTGGTCGTCTTCGTGGCGAAGAGCGGTGCCTCCGCCATGCGGGACTTCCTGGGCCAACAGGGATTCACGAACGTTCCCATCCCCGAGGGCCGGGGACATCCCCGAGACGCTTTGGCGGAAAGCCTCGCCGAGAAGGAGAAATGGGAGAAGCGCCTGGGCGAAATCGACGAGCGACTGAGCACGCTCCGTGAACGCTACGCGACCTTCCTAGCGAGCGCGAAGATTCATCTCGAAATCGAGGTGGAGAAGGCGGAGGCGCCCCTGCGCTTCGCCGTCACGGAGCACACGTTCATCGTGGAGGGCTGGGTACCTGAGGAGACTTTCCCGGCGATGAAGGCGCAGCTCGAGAGGCTCCCGGAGCTCTTCGTTTCCCAACTCGAGTCAGAGGGGAAACACAAGGGTTCGGACCCCGAGGGGGCGGACCCCGAACCGCCCGTCCTTCTGAAGAACCCCAAGCCGGTGAAGCCGTTCGAGATGCTCGTTAACATGTTTGGCACCCCGAGCTACCACGAAATCGATCCGACCCTGGTGTTCTCCCTCGCGTTCCCTGTGATGTTTGGCATCATGGTCGGCGACGCCGGGTACGGGCTTCTTTGGATGGTCTACGGTATCTGGCTGCTGCGTCGGTGGAAGGATCGCCCGTGGGATTTCTGGAAAAACCTGCTCGTCGCCTTCATCTGGGGCGGGATGTGGGCGACCATCTTCGGGGCCCTCTTCTTTGGCGAGGCCTTCGGCATCCTATTCCATGCGCCGCCGGGTGCCACCTTGCCGGCCGAGATGTTCAACTGGTCTGACAACATTCTTCATTTCAACATCCCGCTGCACCCCATTCTAGACAAGCTCAGCCAAGTGCCGGACTTCTTGATCATGTCGGTTTCTGTGGCCTTCCTCCACCTGGGCGTCGGCTTCATTATCGGGATTTTCGACGACATCCGGCACAGCGTGAAGCACGCGGTGGGGAAGGCAGCCTGGTTCCTCATTCTCTTCGGACTTTATGTCGCAATCATCGTCCGTGCATCCCGGTGGCCAGGCACGTGGGGCTATCTGATTTGGCACGGCCCGCTTGGCTGGTTCCCACGGGACGGCATCGTGATGGGGACGATGGGCTTCACGACAGCCAACCCGATCCCGACCTTGGCCCTTGGAATGCTCGCCGTGGGCTTCGTCCTCATGGTGGCTACCGAAGGCGGCCTCCACGCTATGGAAATCTTTGGGCTCCTCGCGAACGTGATTTCATACGCGCGTCTCGCGGGCATCGGCGTTGCTGAAGAAGCGGTCATTGTCTCGTTGAATGTGATCATCCTAGGCGGGCTTGTGATCGGTGGGTCCGTTCCTGCAATCATCGCAGGCATCGCGCTGATGGCGGCTTGCAACCTCATGATGTTCCTCCTGAGCACGATCTCTGGGACGATCCAATCCGTTCGTCTCAACTACGTCGAATTCTTCCTCAAGTTTTACAAGGGCACTGGAACGCTGTTCCGGCCCTTTGGCGAGCGAACGAAATCGGAGGTGTAAGCAATGGCAGTTGGAGATGTCGGAACGGCAGGAGTTGCCATCGCTGCGGCCCTCACCGTGCTCGGCACGGGATTGGCCACAGCGTGGGCTGAAAAGGTGATCGGCGCGGCGTCCGTGGGCGCCATCGCGGAGAAGCCCGAGCTGTTCGGCCGGGTCCTCCCGTTGGTCGTTATCCCCGAGACGATCGTCGTCTTCGGGCTGGTCATCGCCATCCTGCTGCTTGGGAAGATCTGATCCACGAGAAGGGTTTCCGGTGAGTCTGGAATCCTTCGTCCAGGTCATCCTGGACAAGGGGAAGTCCGAGGCGGAGGAGATCCTCGCGCAGGCGCGGGCGGAGGCTGAGCGGATGCTCTCCGAGGTCCGCGTGGAGGGCGAGAAGGCCGCACAGGACGCCGGGGAGCGGGCGCGCCAGGCCGCCGAACGCAAGCGTGTCCAAGATCTGGCGCGCGCCGAGCTCGAGACCCGAAAGATCGTACTCGCGGCCCAGAAGGACGCCCTGGACGAGGTGTACCAACGAGCCTTGGCCCGCCTGGGAGCGCTCAAGGAGAACCCGAGGATGCTCCAAGCGCTTCTCAAGGCGAACGAGTCCGAGTGGAGGGCGGGCGGCCGGGTCTACTCGAACGCGCGGGACGCGGCGTTCGTGAAGGGGCTCGTCGGCAAGGCCTACGCGGGCAGCGTGGAGTGCGAGGGCGGACTTGTCATCGAGAACGCGGACGGGACGCGGCGGGTGGACCTGCGATACGAGTCGATCCTTCGCGACGTCTGGAACGACTCCGTGCGCGAGGTTGCGGAGATTCTATGGCCCTCGAGAGCATCCAAGGCGTGACGGAGGACCTGCGGGCCCGCGTGCTCAAGCGGTACCGCTGGATCCGTGACCGGATTCCCCTGGAATCGGGGAACTACCCGTACGTGACCGCGCGGGTCAAGGCGAAGCGCGCCTCCCTTCTGCCCAAGGAGACGTACGACCGGCTCCTCCTGATGGGGATCCCTGAGATCGCGAGGTTCCTGGGCGAGCGGGAGTACAAGGCGGAGATGCTCGCCCTCGGCGCGAAGTACTCCGGCGTCGACCTGATCGAGAACGCGGTCTCGCGCAACCTCGCGGAGACGTACAACAAGATCTACGACTTCTCGGAAGGCGGGCTTCGCGCGATGATCGGCCGCTATCTGGACCGGTACGACCTGGAGAACATCAAGACGATCGTCCGTGCGAAGACGTACGGCGCCGCGGCGGAGGACGTCGCGGAGGACCTCGTCCCCGCAGGGAGTTTCAGCGAGGAGTTCCTCACCCAGCTCGTCGACGCGCCGAGCCTGGACGCGGTCTTCCGGGAGCTCGAGGACACGATCTACGCGAACGCACTCTCCATCCTAGGTAAGAAGCCCGGTGACGTGTCGAACTGGTCGGACTGGGAGGACCTCATCTCCCGGCTGTACTACGCGGAGCTCCTCGCCTCCATCCCAACCGCGACGGACGCGAACCGGCTCATGCGCCAGTTCGTGGAGCGGGAGATTGACATCCTGAACCTGAAGACGCTCCTCCGAGCCTGGTCGGCGAAGGCGAAGTTCCAGCGCGAGATCTTCCTCGACGGAGGCTTCGAGATGACCGTCGACGAGCTCCACGAGCTCGTCACCCTGGACAAGCCGAACCTGATCCAGGGGCTCCAGGCCTACTCGTTCTACGAGGACATCGCTGCGGCGCTGGAGAAGGTCGAGGAGACCGGCATCGGCGTGCTCATCCGCCGCGTGGAGAAGGTGCACCTGCTGGGTGCCGCGCGGTACGCGCACCTCCACCCGTTGTCGATCCTGCCCATCCTGGACTTCATCGTCCTGAAGGACCGGGAGGCCACGAACATCCGGCTCATCGCCCGCGGCAAGGAGAGCGGGCTTCCTGTCGAAACGATCCGAGAACTCCTGGTGGTCTGAACATGGAAATCGCCGCGGTCGGCCGGGACGACTTCGTCCAGGGGTTCAAGCTCGTCGGCGTGCGGAAGGCGATTCCTGCGACCCGGGAGGACTTGGAGAAGAAGATCGGGGCGGTCCTCGACGACGCGGACGTCGGCATCTTGGTCCTTGACACGGCCGACATGAAATCCCTGAGCAACACGATGCGGCGGCGGCTCGAGACCGTCGCCCGGCCCGTCGTGATCGGCGTGGGGGCGAAGGAGGACGAGGACCTGCGGACCAAGGTGAAGCGGGCCATTGGCGTTGATCTGTTCAAGTGAGGTGTCAGCATGGCGTTGGGTGCAACGGTGGAGCACGCGAAGGGGACGGGGGAGATCCTGAGGGTCGCCGGTCCGGTTGTGACGGCGACCGGGCTGCGCCCCCGGATGTACGACGTCATGTACGTCGGCACGGAGAAGCTCATGGGCGAGGTCATCCAGCTCCGCGGCGAGAAGACGGTCATCCAGGTGTACGAGGAGACCGCAGGCGTCCGCCCCGGCGAGCCGGTCGTGGACTCGGGCAAACCGCTCACCGTCGAGCTCGGGCCCGGGCTGTTGGGCAACATCTACGACGGCGTGCAGCGGCCGCTGCCCGTCCTTCAGAAGGTCATGGGCGACTTCGTCCTCCGGGGCGTGCGGGCTCCGGGCCTGAGCCGCGAGAAGCTCTGGGATTTCAAACCCGCGGTCAAGGAGGGCGACGCGGTCCGGGGCGGTCAAGTGCTCGGGACGGTCCAGGAGGCCAAGAACGTCGAGCACCGCGTCATGGTCCCTCCGGACCTGTCGGGCAAGGTCGCCCGCATCCGGAGCGGCAGAATGAAGGTCGACGAGACGGTCGTCGAACTGAGCGCGGGCCAGAAGCTCATGATGATGCAGGAGTGGCCCGTGCGGCGCGCGCGGCCCACCAAGGACCGACTCATGCCGTCCGTCCCGCTGATCACGGGGCAACGGGTCATGGACTTCCTGTTCCCCCTTGCGAAGGGCGGGACCGCGGCGATTCCCGGAGGGTTCGGGACAGGAAAGACGGTGAGCGAGCAGCAACTGTCCAAATGGTGCGACGCTCAGGTCGTCATCTACATCGGCTGCGGCGAGCGCGGGAACGAGATGACGGAAGTCCTGACCACGTTCCCGAAGCTCGAAGACCCATACACGGGGTCCCCCCTCATGGACCGCATGGCCCTCATCGCGAACACGAGCAACATGCCCGTCGCGGCCCGGGAGGCGTCCGTGTACACGGGCATGACGCTTGCCGAGTACTATCGCGACATGGGCTACAACGTGGCTCTCATGGCCGATTCGACGTCGAGATGGGCGGAGGCCATGCGGGAGATCTCGAGCCGCCTCGAGGAGATGCCCGGCGAGGAAGGCTTCCCGGCGTACCTCTCCGCGCGGCTGAGCGAGTTCTACGAGCGAGCCGGTCGCGTGACCACCTTGAACGACCGCGAAGGGAGCGTCAGCGTCGTCGGGGCCGTGTCGCCGAGCGGCGGCGATTTCTCCGAGCCCGTGACCCAGGGCACGCTCCGCATCGTCAAGGTGTTCTGGGCACTCGACACGGCGCTCCGCGCACGCCGGCACTTCCCCGCGATCAACTGGCTCACGTCGTACAGCCTGTACGGGAACCAGCTCGAGGAGTATTTCCGGACGAAGGTCAACGAGGATTGGCCCAAGCTCCGCGCGTGGGCCCAGCGCACGCTCCAGGAGGAATCGGAGCTCGAAGAGATCGTCCGCCTCGTGGGGGCGGACGCGCTGCCCCCGGACCAGCAGCTGACCCTCGAGGTCGCGCGCATGGTGCGGGAGATCTTCCTCCAGCAGAACGCCTACCACCCGATCGACACGTTCTGCCCGCCCGAGCGGCAGTTCAAGCTCATCTCCGCGATCAAGAAGTTCTCGGACCTCGGCCGGAAGGCGGTGTCCCTCGACGTCCCCGTGAAGGACGTCGCCTCCGTGAAGTCGCGGGAGCTCCTCACCCGCGTGAAGTACGAAGAGAAGTTCGACGCGGAGCTCGACAAGGCCCTCACGATGATGGACGAGGACTTCAAGGCCCTGGAGGGGCGGTAGGATGGCCAAGGAATACCGCACGATCACGGAGATCGCGGGCCCGCTCATCTTCGTGGAGAAGACGGACCCCGTGGGCTACAACGAGCTCGTCGAGGTCCAGCTCACGGACGGGACGAGGAAGCGGGGGCAGGTCCTCGACTCCTCGAAGGACGTCGCCTCCGTGAAGTCGCGGGAGATCCTCACCCGCGTGAAGTACGAAGAGAAGTTCGACGCGGAGCTCGACAAGGCCCTCACGATGATGGACGAGGACTTCAAGGCCCTGGAGGGGCGGTAGGATGGCCAAGGAATACCGC
>DASQGG010000037.1 GCA_035632695.1 Thermoplasmata archaeon | reverse complement strand
CCACCCCGACGCCCGCCTCCTACGCGGCCCTCGCTCTCTTCGGCTTCGGCGCCTTCATCGTGGCATACGCGGCGCTGATCACGGGCCTCTGACACGACCCGTCAGCGTGTCCGAACGACCGTGTACCCGCGGTCCGTCAAGGCCTTGGACACGATCTCCCAGGTGATCTTCTCGGGGTCGAACTCCACGTAGCCCTTGTTGATGACGTAGTTGATGTTGATCTCCGCGATGCCCGGGATCTTGCGAAGTGCGCGACCCACGTCGATTGCGCAGCTGGCGCACTCGAGGCCGCGGATCGCGAAGACGATGCGCTGGGCGGACGCCATCGAACGGGACAACCCGCCCGCTCGATATGGGGTTTGGCGCGTTTCTCACCGGCAGAAGCACTCGACGAGCTCCCTCGTGGTCTGGGCGGCCTTGATCAGGACGGGCCGTTCGATGCCCGGGACACCGCAGGTCATGAAGACGGTCTCCGTCGTGGCCGTGGTGACCCGGGTGCGGTGGGAGTCGCGGTGGGGGTAGATGGCCACGAGACCTTCTGCATCCTCGCACATCACCTCGACGCCCTTCAGGACCGCTGGCGTCTCCATCCCGATGCCCAGGAATTCCTCGCCGGCGCGGGCCAGGCGCATCCGGATGTCGCCGTGGGCGTGGGCCCCGTCGAAGGCCGCAATCGCGATGCGCGTCTCCATGGACGCGAGGTTGTAGGCGTCCACGAGGGTATTGATCCGCGGCAGCTCCTTTCCCTGGAGGACGCGTCGAAGGAGCGCCTCGGACGCGGGTCGCGTCTTCGTAGGGTCGATCCCCACGCGCCAGTAGAAATCGCGGTAGGCCCGCAGCGTGGGTTCGTCCTTGAGCGTCTCGAGCCGGAGCTGCTCGCGGAACTCCCGCACGAGGACGGGCACGAACGCGTCGAGACGCGCGTCCCGTTCCCGGACGTGCAAGCCACCCACCTGGACGAGATGGGCGTCCAGCCCCGGGAAACGATCCCGCAGCCCCGGGTCCACGGTGAGTTGCACGCGGGGACATCGCCGGTAGGCGAGATAACGGGACCGCCTCGGCGTTATGTAGGCGGTCCGCCGTCCCGGGGCGGGGTCGCGATGCGACGCATCTCCTACCGGGAAGGCCAGATCTACGCGTTCACGCCCGATCTCGAGGCCCGGGTCTCCGTGCGGCCGGGCGAGACCTTCGCCGTCGAATGCGAGGATTCGTTCGGGGGCCAGATCCGGACCGAGGCGGACCTCCTGTCCAAAGTCGACCTGGACCACGTGAACGGCGCGACAGGCCCCATCGAGGTCTCCGGGGCCCAGCCGGGGGACGTGCTCCGGGTCTCCATCCTCGGGCTGAGGGTCGGCCCGGTGGGCTACGTGGGCATTGAACCCAAGCTCGGCGTGCTCGGGGACCGCGTGACGGAGGCCCGGACCCGCATGCTCCCCGTGCGGAACGGCGTCGCGCGCTTCTCGGACGACCTCCGCCTCCCGATCGCGCCCCACATCGGCACCATCGGCGTGGCCACCTCGGGGGAGCGGCTCTCCACGTTCTACCCCGGGGATCACGGCGGCAACCTGGACACCCGCGAAATCCGCGCGGGGAACGCGGTCTACCTGCCTGTGTTCCAGCCCGGCGCGATGCTCGCCCTCGGCGACATCCACGCCCTCATGGCGGACGGCGAGGTGTGCGTCACGGGAATCGAGATCGATGGACTCGCCCGGCTGCGCGTGGAGCTCCTGCCCGGTCTCGGCCTGAGACGCCCCGTCGTTGAGACGCGGGACGCATGGTGCGTTCTGGCGAGCGCCCCGGATCTCGACGAGGCCGCGAGGCTCGCGACCTCGGACGCCGTGGGCTTCCTGGCGCGCGGTCGCGGCATGACCTGGGAAGACGCCTACATGCTCGCGTCGCTGGTCGCGGACCTTCGGATCAGCCAGGACGTGGACCCTGACCGCACGTGCAAGGTCGTGATCCCGAAACGGTACCTCGCACGCCTCCCGGGGATGCCCGAGCCCCCGCCCCGCCGCGCCCAGGGGCGGCGGACGGGCAAGCGGTGAACCGAACCCGGTGTCGAACGGGAATGGCCCGAATGGACACTGCCGCCCACGAAGCGTCCACGGGTGTACGGAGACCGACGCCGCAAACCCGCAAACGGGATAAGGGGCTCCGCGTCGGGATGCACCATGTTCGCAGGCGGCTTCCTCCGCGCACGGCTCGTGCGTCGCATCGTGAGCTCCGTCGCCGCGCTCCTGACGTTCCTGGGCGGCATCCTGGTCCTCATCGCCTCCCTCGCCCTGGGGATCGCGTTCGGCCTCGTGGGGATTCTCCTGGGCCTCGGCGCGCTCCTGGGCGCCTGGTGGATGTACCGCGGCGGCCGGGCGCTCGTCTTCCCTCGCGCCCGTCTCTCCTTCGCGGGGTTCCTCGCCATCGCGGTGGGAGCGATCCTGTACGTGCTCGGTCACGGCGTCGACGCGCTGCTGGTGGTCGGCGGCGGCGTGATGTCGTGGGTGGCCACGGTCCTCTAGGCGAGCCCGCCGACCGCGGCAACGGGCGGCGTGCGGCCGCGCCACCCTTATCCCGTCCCAACCCTTGACGGGACCGGCCATGGCGTCCCCCGCGATCCCGGAGCATCGGCACGGGCTCTCGTTCCTGGCCACCCTGGCCTTCACGGCGGGCTTCTTCGGGGCGAGGATCTTTCACCTGACCTTCCCCGAGACGATGATCTTCTTCGGGGACATCCATTTCCACCACTTCTGGTACGGCCTCGCGATGATGGGCGTCTCCGGATGGCTGGGCATCGCGGTGAACGACCTGCGGTACAACCGCATCTACGCGCTCGTCTTCGGGCTCGGCGCCGGGTTCGTGGGGGACGAGGTGGGCCTCCTCCTCACGGGCGGCGACTACTACTCCGTGCTGACGTTTGATTTCTTCATCGTCGCGGTCGCCGCGATCATCCTCATCGCACTCCTCCTCCGGTACCGGAAGGAGATTGAGGCGGACATCCTGCGGGCCAGCCCGCGCGAGCGGCTCGTCCTCCTGGGAGTCTTTCTGGCGGGCTTCTCCACGATCCTCTTCGGCTACCCGTTCCTCGGGCTCCCGTTGCTCGTGGTCGGAGGACTCCTCGTCCTTTGGGGCTTGTTCCTCCGACACCGCTCGGGAGACGAGCGGTCCCCCGAGGCCCAACGCTAAAGGGCGGTCGACCCGCCGTCCACGGACAGGGCGGTCCCCGTCATGAAGGACGCCGCATCGCTCGCGAGGAAGAGGATGGAACCGGCGATCTCCTCCGAGGTGGCCGCGCGCTTCATGGGGATCGGGGCGACCAGACGCCGGTAGTACTCCTCGAAGCCGCGGCCCGACTCCGCGGCATCCTTCTCCATCATGGGCGTGCGGACCTCCCCCGGGCACACGACGTTCACGCGGACGCCGTCCTTGGCGTGGTCCAGGGCGACGGCCTTCGTGAAGAGGACCATGGCGCCCTTGGACGCGCAGTACACAGAGGAGCCTGCGGCGCCCACGAGGCCGCTGTCGGATGCCACGTTCACGATCGCCCCGCGCTTCCGCCTGACCATCCCGGGGAGCGCGAACTTCGTGCACAGGAAGGTTCCCTTCATGTTCACGTCCATGAGCTCGTCGTATTCGCGCTCCGAGATCGCCTCGACGGGCTTGCTGAGGTAGATGCCCGCGTTGTTTACGAGCACGTCCAGGGGGCCGAGTTTCTTCGCGGTCTCCGAGACCATCCGCTTCGCGTCCGCGGCCCTCCCCACGTCGCCGCGGATCGCCAGGACGGTACCGAACTTGGCGAGCTCCTTCTCCGCGCGCTCCAGCCGCGTCGCGTTCCGCCCCGAGATTGCGACCTTGGCTCCCTCGTCGAGGAACGCCCGCGCCGTCGCGTACCCGATACCCGAGGAGCCCCCGGTGACCAGGACGACGCGACCCTCGAACCGGCCCATCGCCGGGGTATCGCGAGAGCGGGATAAGCCTTCCACGGCGCCCGATTCCCGCCCCACAGGCGCGGACCGCGCGGCCGCCGACAAGGGAGGCGGCGCGTTGTCCCGTTGGAACGACAACAGCTTCAAGCGTCGTTCGATGGACGTGCAAGAAGCGTTTTGTAGGGTCCGCGCCCCAGGAAGGCACGAGGCGGACCGTGGAGCTTCAGTTCGTCACGGTGTCGGAAACGGGGGCCTCGGAACTCCTCCCCCTCCACTCGGAGACCGTGCGGGTCTTCCTGATCGTCAGGGAGAGCCGCGCGGACGGACGACCGGGGTCCCTGCACGCCAAACCCTCCCCTCTCCCGACCCTGGGGCCGACGGTCCGCCGTTCCTCGGGACGCGCCCATCCCCGGATCGCGTGACCCGCCGGGCCGTGGAGGGTGAGCACGGGCATCCGGCCGCGCCGCGGCGAAAATCTTAACCGGGACCGGTGCGCTGCCGGGGAGACGCGGGGGAGGGGAAGGCCCGCATGGAAGCTTCAACGGCAACGAAGAAACCGCACATGGGACGCCGTCGTCTCGTCGGATTGGGGCTAGGTCTCGGAACGCTCGCGGTAGGCCTGTTCGTCCTGGCCGACCAAGCCTGGGTGGGCGCCCAACTCCAGCCGTTCCTCGGATCCGCCCTCGGCGCGGGGAGCACCGCGACGGCGGGGCTGACGCCCTACGGTTCGCTCTCCTACGTGGTGTACGCGATCGGAATCGGGATCGTGATGTCCGGGGTCGGCCTGCTCCGTTCCATCTACCGGAGCTCCGTCTCCAGCTACGTGAGCGGCGGATCCGGAGCCATGGGGATGAACCCCGAGGCGCTCCAGAACATGATGAAGACGAGCATGGCCCAGATTTCCGCCCTCTCCACGACCGCCGTCGCGGCACCCAAGGAAACGGTCAAGGTGAAGTGCCGGAACTGCGGCTCTCTGGAACCCGAGGACGCTGCCTTCTGCCACAAGTGCGGGCAGGCGATCTGACCTCGCCGCGGCAACCGCAGGATACTTGGCGGCACACCCCATCCCCGGGCCCATGAGCACGCACCTGGAGGGCCGGGTGGCCCTCGTCACGGGGAGCACCGGGGAAGGCATGGGGCGCAGCACGGCCCTGACCCTGGCGCGGGACGGAGCCGACGTCGTCCTGAACACGGGCACGAACCGGCGCACCACGGAGGCCTCGAACCGGCGACTCCTCGGGGCGATGGAATCGCTCGGGTCCCGCGCCATCCTGATCCGGGCGGACACCACGGACGGGCACGCCGTCCGCGAGATGTTCCGCCGCGCCAAGCAGGAGCTGGGTCCTGTGGACGTCCTCGTGAACAACGCGGGCGGGCGCTGGGACCCCAAGCGGGACTTCACGAAGGTGGACGACGCGTTTTGGCAGGACGTCCTGCGCGCCGAAATCGACGGCATGTTCCACACGATCAAGACCGCCCTCCCGGACATGCGCCGGCGGAAATGGGGTCGAATCGTGAACCTGGGCATGGAGCGGTCCGAGGAGTTCATGGAGCCGCCGTACGATTACACGGTCGGGAAGATCGCCCGACACGGGCTCACGCGCATCCTGTCGGAGGTCGAGATGCCCCACGGGGTGACGATCAACGCGGTCGCGCCCGGCTACATCCCGACGCTCACGTTCGACCAGGCGCTCGCTGCGGTCCGTCACGGACCTGCATGGGCCGCTCGAAAGCACGGAACGCCTCAGGATGTCGCCGAGCTGGTCTCTTGGCTGTGCACGGACGAGGCACGGTTCGTCAAGGGGGCCATCGTCCCGATTCATGGGGCTCCGATGACGGACTGACCGGGGAGGCTTCGGCACCGGGTCACAGGGCATGGCTCGACGAGCGGTGGTGCGCAACACGTATAGCGTCGTTCTCGGATACGGCCCCCGGGGAGGAAGATGCCCAATCCACAGCCTAGCGGTGTTCCGGTTCCAGCCGGGTGGCCCAGTATCAGGATTACCTACGAGGCGATTACGAACAAGCTAAACACCGCGGGCACAATCGCGCAGAAGACGGCCGCGATCAACTACTGGAAGGCGCGGTTGGAGGAGGACCTGGGGCTCATTTCCCGCGGCAATCCCCCCGCGACGGCTCCCGCGAGCCCTCCCGCGCCATACTAGTCGGCCCGGGAACTCCGTAGACTGCGGGAGAAGGTCTCGGCCAGCTCACGCTCGGCCTCCGGGAGGATCGAGAGGCGAGCCTTCAGGTTGTGCCCCTCCAGGAACTCGCGGGACTCGCGCAGGTGCGCGTCGCCCTCGGCCCGCTGGCCCCACGCACGCAACGCGAGGCCGTAGTAGAAGTGGACGATGTGGAGGAGCAACGCTTCCTCGATCACGTCCCCGGATCCGGCGAGCCGGAGGGCCACGTCAAACGAGGTTCGTGCTCCCTCCATATCGCCCGAGAGGAAGAGTTCGATGGCCTGGAGCACATTGACCCGCACGGGACGGGCCCGGCGAGCGTCCGTCATCTCGGGTCCTTTGATCTGCTCCGCAATTCGATGGAACCGGTCGATATCCCCGGCTCGGAGGTCGCACTCGGCCACGAGCACGAGGGCTTCGAGCGCGTAGGCGGGGAATCCGAGCGCGAGAATCTCCCGTCCGTACGCCTCGAACTCGCGTCGCGCTTCCTCCTTGCCCTCGTAGTAGTGCAACAGCGTCATGCCGTACTGCGTGAAGGCGACCGAGGGAGCGTAGTGGAGCCTGCGGGCGAGGTCGGCCGCCTCCGTGAAGTAGCGCTCCGCGGCGGGGAAGTCCGCGCGGATGTCCAGGCTGAACCAGCCCTGGAGCATGCGGAAGGAGCGACACACCTGGGGGTCCGCGAGAACCTCCGGATCGGACTCGACCGCGGCGATGTGCCGGAGTCCGCGGTCCACGTCGCCCATGCATCCGGCGTACAGGTTCGCGAAGGCCATGTGGAGCTTCGCAACCAGGCCGCGGTCTCCCAGGTCCGTGGCGACCTGGAGTCCTTTCTCGAAGTACGCCTCCGCGGTCCGGAGGTGCGCGGGGTGCGAGTCCAATTCGATGTATCCGAGCTCGTAGAGGGTCCGGACGACCGCGGCGGTCTCGCGGAAGGTCGTGAACACGTCGAGCGCGGACAGCGCGGCCTCCCGGGCCTTCTCGGCGTCCTCCTGGCGACTCGCGACGCGGCTTTGGACCAGGTCCAACCATCCGCGCTCGACGGTCACGTTCTCCCCGAGGAGGCGCCGGCCGGTCTCGATCTCCTGCGTAGCGGCCGACATCTCTCCGCGGGCATCGAGGGCAGCTGCGATCTTCCGGTGGAGGCGGACCTGGGTCTCCGCAGAACGCGTGGCCCGCATGGCCTCCTTGTACGCGGTGAGGGTGGCGGGGAAATCCCCGATCTGGTCGTTCTCGTCGCCGAGGAGCTCGAGCAGCGCGACCCGTGCGTCCTCGTCGATGGGGAGCCGCAGGGCGTTCGAGAGGTAGTCGATGCAGCCGAGGTAGTCCCCGGATCCGTGGGCGTCCGAGGCAAGTCCGTGGAGCTGCCGCACGGCCAGGGTCCCGAGGCTCTGGACCTCGGAGGGCGTGAGGATGTCCGTGAAGAACTCGCGGATCGTCTCGTGCACGACGACCGCGTCGCGCCCCACGGATCGGAGCAGGGAGCGGTTCGTCAGGGAGAGCACGACGTCGTGCGTCACGGATGCATCCGAGAGCAGCGCCTTCCAGGGGACGGGCACGCGGTACAACGTGGCGGTCTTCAAGGCCAACCGCTCGGCCTCGGACAGGTCCGAGTAGACCTCCTCCTGCAGGAACTGGTGCATGTTGCGCAATGCGCCTTCGTGGACCGGAGTGCGCGAGCTCGAGCGAACGAGCTGGAGGAAGAGCGGGTGGCCACCGAGCCGTTGCCCCAGCTTCCCCACGGCCACGTCGAGATCGGGAGCTAGGAAGGCCGCGATGTCCTCGGCGGTCAAGCCCACCAGGTCGATTTCCCGGACGAGACCCGTGAGGGACACGTCGCGGCGGTCGTAGAAGGCCAAGGCGCGCCGGGTGAGGACCAAGGCACGGACGTCCGGCGCGTCCGCGATCGCGTCCTTGAGGAAGCGAAAGAGGGCGAGGACGTCGGCGTGGGCTCCGTGGGCATCGTCGAACACGAGGAAGGCCCGCGTTCCCGGGAGATCCTCCCGCAGGATGTCGGCCGCCGCGTCCACGTCGCCGCGGCCCAGGACCGCCCGAAGGCCGGGCTTCCCGACGGAGGCCAGGAAACTGCCGAGCGACGCCAGAACGGAGATCCGAGAGTCCCAGGACCGAACCGTGTGCCAGAATAGGTTGCACTGCCCGCGGAGCAGCTCGCAGGCACGGGCGGCCACGCTGGACTTGCCGATCCCCGCGACGCCCCGAACGACGAAGATTCTCGGGCCGGCCACGCCCGATGTGATCGCGTCCAGCTCCGTCCTCCGGCCGACGAACCGATCCAGGTGCGGCGCCTCCGCGGTCATCTCGACGAAGGGGGTCGTCGGGGCGGCCCGGAGCCCCTCCAGGTCCACCTTCCCGTCCTGCATGGACTGCCGGGCGAGTTCCAAGAGGGAAACCTTCCCTCCCAGGGACTCAAGGACTCGGCCCACGGTCTCCTCGTGGCCGCCCTGGGCGTCGACGACGGCCACGCTCTCCGCCTTCACGCGGTCCCGGAGGCGGTACGCCGCGTGCTGCCCCGCCTCCGTGAGGTCGTACACCTTGCGGCGCTGGCGGATGCCCTTCACATGGCAGGTGCGCTCCCGGACGAGCTCGTCGGCCAGGAGGGGGCGGAGGTACTGGCTCACGTGGCGGAGCTCGACCCAGGCCGCCGTGGCCACGCCCTCCTGGGTCATCTCCGCCGGCACCTCAAGCGCGTCCCGGAACGTCACGTAGCCCAGGAGATGGAGGAGGATGCGTTCCTTGGCCGTGAGGCGGACCCCGATGAGCTCCCTCGCAAAACCGGGCCAACGAGGTGTGGACCTAAGTAGGTTTTCCCCGCCCGGATAGGAGTCCCGTCGGGACTCCTGCGAGCCGCCTATGCCCCCGCAGGCCTTGGATCCCTTTCGGAGGCAAAAAATGCTGCCTGTAACGCAATCGAGTCTGGTGAGCCAGATGCACGTGACCACGCCGACCCGCGGAGTCACCGCCGAGCTGGCGCGGTACGTGCAGTCCGAGTACGGTGCGAACGCGGCCTACGCCCGCACGATGGTCGAGCGGGCGAGGAAGGTCGAATCGATCCGGATCCGAACGGGGCCTGCCGGCCTGGTGCGCCGGTTCCTCGCGACGGTCTCGGAGACGCTCGCGACGGCGCGGGCGAGCCCGGGAGGCGCGTGATGGCGTACGGATGCGCCAACTTCCCCATGTTCGCCCTGCGGCCCCGGAACGAGTACGCCTGCGTGGGGGCGCCCCCCGAGAAGGAGGTCGTCCCGGAGCCCCGCCGGAACGGGGCCGTGCTGGCGGCGATCGCGCGGGTCCTTCGCGAGGCCCTCACGGCCTCCGCGGGACCGGCCCACAAGGGGCTCATTCCCGAACTTGGAGGGAGGTGAAGACCACGTTCGCACTCCCCTGGGCCCTGGCCCTGTTCATCCGCGCCGCATTCATCGTGAAGGCGGCGTTCGTGATCAAGGCGGCCCTCCTGATCAAGGCAGCTTACGCCGTCCACTTCCTCTGAACGCGAAGGCTGCCGGGTGCCGGGGAATGGCTCCACGGAGGGATGCGGACCGCGTTCCCCGGCGCCTTCTTCTCCGGCGGTCTAGGGAGCCTGAAGGCGCTTCGTGACCGCCGCGCCGACGCTGTCCATGGTCGGCGGTCCCGGGAAGTCCCCCCAGACGACCGGGTGACCCGCCGTCTTCTCGAGCTCGCTCTGGACGATCCGCGCGAGACGCTCCGACTCGCCCTGGAGCAACGTCTCCACGTACCGGAAGACCACGGCCCCGCTCGCCGCGGACCGGGGGCTGTGGTGGAGCTTCCACATCTCGTCGCGGATGACCCCGTGGGCCACGAGCAGAGGATCGCGGTCCTTGTCACCGAGGATCACGACGCCGTACGTCTCCGGGCTGCGGACGACCTCCGCGTAGACAAAGGGCAGCCACGGCGACGCGATCCAGGAAGGTGCGCCATCGGCCGGGGGGGATGCCATAGGCTTCGCGGACGATACTCAGAAGCGTGGATAGTCTTAAAGGGTGTGGCCGAAATGTTCTATTTTGCCCCGGACATACCCCGCCCGAGGCAACCCCTTGGTCCGCCGCTACGTCCGGAAACGCACGTTCACGACCCGCGACCGGGTCCTGATCCACCTGTCCACGGACGCCCTGCGTCCCGAGGAGCAGACCCAGGAGGGGATCGCCGCCGCCACGCGGTCCGGGCGGAGCACGCTGACGAAATGGCTCGACCGGTTGGAGCGGCGCGGTCTCGTGACCCGGGACCGGATCCGGCTTCCCGGGCATCCCTTGCCGAAGTATGCGTACCGGCTCCGCGAAGCGGGGTGGCGGACGGCAAGCGCCCTCCGCCAGGAGCTCACTTCCCAGGTCGTCACGGTCCGCGTGCCCAGCCTCGGCGAACTCTCCGTCCGCATCTCCGAGGTGCCGAACCTCGCATCGGCGCAGCTCGACCTGACAGCTGCGCTCGCCTCGGTCCGCAAGGGGCGGCTGGACCTTGGGAAGGCCCCTGTCTCCGGGAAAAGCCGCGGGCCTGTGGTTTGGGGAAGTGGGCTCCGTCGCGTGGACCGGTTTTTCGGGAGGGAAGCCGAGTTCCGGGACCTGGACGCATGGTGGGCTACCGGTTCCCGCATGCTCTTGGTCACGGGACTCGCGGGGATCGGGAAGAGCGCCCTCGTGGCCACATGGGCCCAAGGGCGGGGGCTAGGGGTGCCTGTGTATGGGTTCGAGGCACACCGCTCGTCGACGCCCGCGGGCCTCTTGAGCGATTTCGGTGCGTTCCTCGCGGCGCTCGGGAAGCCCACCCTGGCGGCCCATCTCTCCCAGGGAGTCCCCCTGGACCCCGCGTTCATCGCACGCGTCCTCAAGCGGGACCTAGATGAAGGGCCGATCCTCGTGGTCCTCGACAACGCGGATCAGGCATCGAGGGACCTGGCGAGACTGATTTCGAGCCTGTTCGCTGGCACAAACGCACAATTCGCTTGTCGTGTCATCCTCATAGGCCGCCGATTCCCGAAGTGGCTGAGCCACCGAAGCCGACGAACTTCATTGCTCGACGCACGCCAAGTGCAGGGTCTCGATTCGAGCGCCTCGAGGACTCTCCTTCGGTCCCGCGGCCTCGGTCCGGAGTCCAACCTCGCAGATGAAATCATCCGCAAGACGCGTGGGCATCCACTCCTGCTGCATCTCGCGGCCTCGACGGGGACCGGTCGGGGTTCAGTGGTGCAACGGTATCTACGGGATGAGGTCTGGGATTCCCTGTCCACAAAGGACCGGTCGGTCTTGGAGGCCGCCTCGATCTTTCGAAGGGCGGTAAACGAACGCACTCTGGAGGATGTGGCTTCGGCGGACCCCAGAACCCTGGGAAACCTCGCGGAACGGAGCCTACTCGAGCGGACAGTCGCCGGCGGATTTGAGATGCATGATCTCGTTCGCGAGTTCGTCGGGAGCCAGATTTCGGACGCCAAACGGCGGAGGCTCCACTCGCGCGCGGCATCCACCCTGCTTCGGGCCTCAGACCCCCGCGAAAGATGGGAGGGGGTGTATCACCTTCTCGAAGCGGGAAAGGCGCTGGAAGCGGCAGCGTTGTTGGACGCAGAGGATGGATCTCTGCTTGACTCTGTGGCTGCAGAGGAAATATCTGGCCTCGCGCGCGGCCTGACTCTCGACGAAAGCAATCCCACCGCATTCTGTATCTTTGCGGAGGTGCTCGGGGACAGCCTCCGCATCCGTGGGCATGTGGGACCCGCTCTGTTCCAGTACGGACATGCAGAGAAGCTGGCCGAGAGCTCTGAGCTGCGCACACGGGTACCCAGAATCCTGCGCAAGATGGCCTTTCTCGAGCGTTGCCGGAATCGGTACTCCACAGCTCTGGGGTACCTGGTGGAGGCTCGGGCCCGCCTACTTCAGGAGAGAAACCCCGTTGAGATGGCGGAAGTGCTTCGTGAGATGGCCCTTGCGGAGCAGGCGCTCGGGAACCTGGGCCAGGCGGCCAACCATCTCGATGAAGCGGTCGATCTTGCTACGGACCTGCCGGATCGCGCGGCTCTCTCGAGGACGCTACTCGCGCTCGGCAGCCTCCAAACGCGACAAGGCGCTCAGGAAAGGGGGCTCGAGTTGACACTAGAGGGCTTGCGAGTGGCAGAACGCTCGGCCAACCTCACGGCGGTCGCCCGTGCGCACATCGTTGTCGGCACCACGCTTGAGGAGATCGGAAACCTGGAGGAAAGCCTCGCCCATTATGAGAAGGGCGGGGAAATCGCGCGACTCCTTGGCAACTTGCGTCTTACAGCCTATGCCGCCCTTGGCCGGACTGGAGCTCTCATCGAGCTCAGGCGATTCCACGAAGCAGGAAATCTTGTTCAGGAAGCAGGGGGGTATTTTGAGACCCTCGAAGAGAAGGACACCCTGGCCTTGCTGAAGACATACGAGGGACAACGACAGATGGGGCTTGGACACTGGGCTCGGGCGAGGATCGCTTGGGAGGCGGGGCTCGCCTCGCTGCGGCGCTACGGAGGCCCCGCAGATCTCGCCCTGGCGCTTCGGCAAATTGGCGAGTTCTACATGCGCAACGGCGACGTCAGCCAAGCTACGACCCACCTGCTCGAAGCAGTGGTCCTTTCAAAAAGGATCGGCAACATGAAACTCAATCGAGAGGCCGAGGCGTTGCTCGTCGACATCGAGAGCCGCCAGGGATTGCGCGCCTCGTCCTAGTTCGGTGGCTTAGGCACAATGTTGGCGCAGGGCATGGAATTGCCCACCTCCGGCATCCGGAATCGCCGGAGGGGGGCATTAGTCCGTTGTGGGATTTGTTCCGTTTCGCCCCGGGCCGCCGCGGTCCTATTTCTTGCGGCCTATCTTGCCCTTCTTGCCCTTCGCCCGTCCGCTCGTCTTCCGTCCGCGGCGCGCGGCTTGACGTGCGCGGGCGCGGCGCCGCTCGGCGAGGTCCGGGGTGTTGCTCTGGAACAGGGCCAGGACGATCCCGGTCGGCTCCTCAAACGAGGCCCACCAGCCCACGCCGGGGATCTCCATCTTGGGCTGGAGGACGCGGCCCCCTGCCTCCTGGATCTTCTTCACGTCGGCGTCGATGTCGTGGGACATGAGGTAGTTCAGGAGGCCAGGGTGCTGGTTCTCCATAGGGCTCATGAGGCCGCCGTGAGGCGGACTAGGTGCTTGGTACGTGTGGTAGTTCATCTCCGGGATGGACTCGAAATCCCACTCGAAGACGTCCTCGAAGAACTTCTTCGTCCTCGCCGGATCGGTCGAGGCGATCTCGATGTGCACGAAGCTGCCGGGTTTCGGTTCCGCCAAGGTTCTCCTTCCTCCCCACCGGGGGCACCCGCATGTGCGGGCAGGGTATTTCCGCGTTGCCCCGGGAGAGCGGTGAAAGTGCTTGGCCCGAGCCTTCGCAGGGCTCAGACCGACTCGAGGAGGTGCCCCGCGCAATTCCGTCCCCGCGGCACCCACCGGAACGTGACCGGGAGGCCCGTGGCGAGCCGCCGGGCCTCGGCGTGCAACGCCACGAGATGAGGCTCTCGGACGCGGTACCGGCCCTGCATCTGGTAGATGACGAGCTGGGAGTCGCCGGCCACGACCCAGCGAGTTGAGCCATTCCCAGGAACGAACCCATGAAGCCGCTGCAGGAGCAGGATCAGGGCCTGGTATTCCGCGATGTTGTTGCTCCGGGGCGGACCGCGCGACGAGGGTAGGTCCGGGATCTCGTGGACATGCTCCTCGTCCCCGATCACGTACGCGACCCACATGGGCCCTTTGCGCGTGAACTGGTTCCCCTTGCAGGCGCCGTCGAAGAAACATTCGATGGTCCTCCGGGCGGGCATCGGCATTACCCCGTGCGCTACAGGTGCTCCTGCCGTCGGAAGAACTCGTCGATCTGCCCGGGCAGGATGAACAGGATCGGGAAGAGGACGAAGATCCCCAGGCTGATGTAGGCGTCCACGAAGGTGAACAGGATCGCGATCAGGGAGACGCACGGTCCCAGGAGGATCCGGCGGCGGCCGGAGCGGATGATGTTCGCGTCCAGGTCCGCGTCCACGAGGTGGTGGTGGACCGTGGCGTACCAGAACGCCGCGTACAGGAACGCCTGGACCGCCATCAGGTTGAGGCCGTAGGCGACCAGCGTGGCCTGGACGAGGTCGTGCCGGCCGAGGAGCGCGGTGGTGAGCGGGAGGAGGCCGATGAACAGGAGGAACCCGTTGTTCAGCCAGATCAGGGTGCGGTCCGTGCGGCGGATGTAGTGGAACACGACGTGGTGGCCGACCCAGAACACGCCCATGATCACGAAGCTCAGGGCGTAGACGAGGACCCCGGGCAGGAGTTCGGCCAGGGACGGGAGCGGCTGGTTCGCGGGCCCGGTCACGTACGGGACGATCAGGCTGAGGCCGAGGATCGTCATCACCGTGCCGAAGATGCCGTCCGTCAGGGACTCGACGCGCTGCTTCCCCAGTCCGGCTACGGACCCCGCCCGCGAGCTCATGGTGGACGAATGCCTACACAATCGGCGGGCTATAAGTCACGGCCGTCCGCCCCTGCGGGGCGATCACTCCTTGCGGGCTTCCTTCGCCTTCGGCCGGAGCTCCGTGCTCCCGCACTTCCGGCAGCGCGTGGCCCGCGGCGCGTTCCGCGCGTAGCACTGCATGCAGATCATCTTGTGCAACAGCCGACGCTCGGCTTCCGGGAAGCGGGCCATGGTGGCCCGCCGGAAGACCCGGTGGTTTATGAAGGCTTCGGGGGCCGAGCCTGCCCCGAGTAGCTTCTTGCCCGCGACAACCTTACCGCAAGGGATGGCGAGCACGCCCCTGCAGTTTCGCGACGCGAGCGAGTGGCGGAGGTGGCTTGAGGTCCATCATGCCACGGAGGCGGAGGCCCTCCTGTTCCTCTCCAAGAAGTCCGCCCCCGATGGCCTTCACTACATCGAAGCGCTCGAGGAAGCGCTGTGCTTCGGCTGGATCGACGGCAAATTGCGGGCTCACGATGCCCGGCGGTTCGTCCAGCGATTCACCCCTCGGAGGCCAGACAGCATCTGGTCCGTGTCCAACCGCGACCGCGTCGAGCGGCTCACCCGCGAGGGTCGTGTGGCGCCCGCGGGTGTCGCCGTCGTCGAGGCGGCCAAAGCCCTGGGTGCGTGGGCCCAAGCAGTCCAACCCAGTCGCGTCCCGCCCATGCCGTCGGATCTGAGGGCAGCGCTGCGGGCGAACCCCAAAGCTTGGGCGAACTTCCGAGCGTGGGGCAACTCGTACCGGAATGCGTGCATCCACTGGGTCACGGACGCCAAGCGGGCCGAGACGCGGGAGCGGCACATCCGTCGCATCGTCCAGCGCGCCGCGCAGAACCGGCGTCCGGGGATCGAAGGATTCTAGTCACACGCCCGCTCGGCCCCACCTCAGGATCGTCACGGCGAGCGCCTTCGCCACGGCCACGAGTTCGTCGACCGTCGCGTGCTCGTCCGCCTTGTGGATCGTTGCGACGGAGGGTCCTATGGAGACCGTGGGGACGTGCGAGTAGTTGACCAGGTGGACCATGTCCGTGAGGCTCCCGCATCCGATGAGCTGCGGCGGGATCCCGAGATCGGCCAAGGCCGCGGAGGCGGTCCGGACGATTGCCTCGTCCTCCCGCACCTCGCCTCCGTACAGCCAGCCGCCCGCGTCGAGGACCGCCGGGTGCTCCCGCATCCACGGGTCCGCGGCGGCGATACGGTCCAAGGCGGCCTGGATCTGGCCCCGCATGTCCTTCGTCGAGGGCACGAAATCCGACGTGAACGTGATCTCGACCCGTTCCGGGTACATGACCTCCCATTCGCCCCCGCGGATCATCGTGGGGACGATCACGTCGGGGTCCAGGTACCTGTGGCGCTTCGCCGGCGACGCCTTCCACTCCGCGTTCAGCGCCTCGAGCCCTCGGAGGACCTCCACGGCCTTGTCGATCGCGTTGACGGCGCCCCCTTGCTCCCACGCCGGCTGGGCCATCTCCGAGTGTCCGGCGCGGCCCGTGACCACGATCTTGCCGCTGAACGAACCGCGTGCGGCCACGAGGACGTGGAGATCCGTGGGCTCCGGGATGATGGCGGCATCGGCACGTAGGCCGCGTGCACAGCAGGCGAGCGTGCCCATCGAGGTCTGCTCCTCGTCGGGGACCGACTCGAACAGGAGCGGCATGGGGAGATCGACACCCGCGGCCTCGATGCACTCGAGTGCATGGAGCATTGCGGCGAAGCCGCCCTTCATGTCGCACGCACCGCGGCCGAACACCTTCCCGTCCGCGACCACGCCTTCGAAGGGAGGTTGGCTCCAGTTCTCGAGCACGCCCGCGGGGACGACGTCGTAGTGTGCGTTGAGCAGGAGCGACCGCCCGCGGCCTTCGCGCCGCCCCACGAGGACGGGCATGTCGCGCAGGTCGCGGTCCGGCACCACGCCGGAGCCGGGGAATCTCGGGAGGGATGCGGCATCCGCATCCCATGTTTCCACTCTGAATCCCAGGGCCGCGATCCGTTTCGCGACGAATGCCTGGAGGTTCACGTAGTCCGGGCCACTCGCCCGCTCGCCCATGAGGGGGGTCACGGTCCGGAACCGCAGCAGGTGCACGAGGAGGTCGACCAGCTCCGACCTGCGATCGTCAATCGCCGCGAGGACCCGTCGCTCCTCCGCCGTCAGCACGAGGACTCCCTCAGGCCACGGGACCGGTCTCCTCGCATAAGGCGTGTTGGTCCCATCCTCCGCCCGAGTGCCTTCGGGTGGCGGGACGATTGCGGAGTTGTGGGCACACGTTGATACTCTCGGGTCCGATGCCTCCCGCCGGTCGGGGGACAGCCATGCCGAAGGCGGACGTGAAAGGATCGGGGACGAAGGAGAAACCGTGGATTCTCAAGACTCCGAGCGGGCAATCGGAGTTCCAAGCGTACCAGGACAACTCCGCGAATCCGCCTGCCCTCGTGATTCGGGCGGGATCCACGGAGCTGCGGTACCAGCTGTGTTGCATCGAGGACCTGCACGAGATGCTCAAGGAGCACGGCGACTGGATGCCCCTGGGCAGCGCGGACGAGCAGAAGCCCGCCCCTGAGGGGACCGTCGAGGCTTGGGCACGATCTCCGAAGAACCCCGTCCGCGGCTGGTACGGGCTCAAGAAGGGATTCCGCGGCCGGTTCGGGAACTACGTACCTCCGGTCATGGAGGCACTGGGCATGGCGGAGGTCGAGCACAACGCCCGGAACAACCGGATGCGCGCGATCTGAGGCCATCCGAAACCGCAAGTCGTGGCGTACGGAGGCGCATCCGGGCGCCGCAAGGGGTGGAGACGCTCGCACTGTCACGGCTCGCCCTCGCCGTCGCGGACCCAGCCCGCGGGGGAGACCGTCCGCGAAATCGCCCGCGAGGTGGAGCGTCTCCTACGAGCCTGGGCGAGGCGAGGAGCGGCCCGATCGCACCATGGTCAGGAGCATCTTGAATCGGGTCGCCGCGCGGACCGCGTGGGGCTTGCCGGCCGGGAGCAGGATCGCCTCGCCGGACGCCACGCGGTTCTCGACTCCGGCGACGGTCACGAGGGCCTCCCCCTCGAGGACGTGCAGCAGGGCGTTGTAGGGAGCCGTGTGCTCGCTCAGCCCCTGGCCTTGATCGAAGGCGAACAACGTGACCGTGCCCGCCCGGTCGTCGACCAGAGTGCGGCTGACCACGGAGCCCTCTTGGTATACGACGAGGGAGACAAGATTCACCTTCTGGCCCTGCGGCAGCCCGCCGCTCGACGTCCTCGGTTTCTCGCTCATGGCACGGCCTCCTCCAGGGATTCCCTGGCGGTGCATCCAAGAAGGACGGTCGACGACTTAAACCCGGATTCCCTTCCCCGAACCGGGGCCCATGTCCGAGAGGACCAACGTCGCGTTGATCCGCCACCTGTACGCGGAGATCGACAAGGGCAACGAGGCAATCCTCGACAAGGTGTTCGCGCCCGACTACGTCGAACACGACCCGTCGTCCACGCCGGGGTCGCCTCCAAGCCTCGTGGGACTCAAGCAGGAGTTCCAGCGCTTCGCCGCGGCGTTCGCGGAGTCGGAGCACGTGATCGACGACATCTTCGCCGCCGGGGACCGCGTCGTCGTGCGGATCACGGGACGCGGGATCCACCGCGGCGAGTACCTGGGCGTGCCTCCCACCGGGAAGCGGGTGAGCATGAGCGGGATCGCGATCTACCGGATCGCCCACGGCAAGATCGTCGAGGAGTGGAACCAGGTGGACCGGCTCGACTTCCACCGCCAGCTCGGCCTCGTCCGCTAGGCCGGGGCCGCCTACTCCGTGGGCCGGCCGTCGTAGTCCTCCTCGGATTCTTCCCTTAGCCGCAGGCGCCGTCCGTGGGCATGGGCGTTCCTCACCCGGGGTGCAGCGACGCGAGCCCGGGATTCGAGATCAAGCCGGGGCGATGGCGACCGCGTCGACCTCGATGAGGAAGTCCTCGCGGACGAGGCGGCGTATCTCGACCGCCGTGCTCGCCGGAGGATGCTTGGTGTCCACGAACTGATCCCGGACCTCCCGGACGACCGCGATCTGGGAGGCGTCCACGAGGTAGTACGTGAGCTTGACGACATGGGCGAAGTCCGTGCCCGCCGCCTGCAACCCCGCCTGGATGTTCTTGAACACCTGGCGGGCCTGCGCCGCCAGATCGTTCGGGCCGACGAGTTTGCCCGCGGCTTCGAGCGCCACCTGTCCCGAGAGGAAGAGGATCCTTCCCCCGGTGGCCTCTGCGACGTGGGAATAGCCGGCCGGCGGAGACAGCGTCGGTGGGTTCAGGAACCGGAGGCTGGGTGGGGGGCGAGGCAAGGTACCGTCCCGCCGACCTATCCCGCGGCACCTAATGGCCCTTTGGCCGCCGGGCGCGGGCTCCCGCTACCTCCGCCGGTACAGGGGCAGGCCGCGGTAGGACCGCGCTCTCCGGCTCAGTACCGCGGCGGGTTCGGCGGCGGGTTCTGCGCCTGCTGGTACAGGTCCCGCATCATCGCGTCGTACTGGTCCTTCGTGATCTCGCCGCGGGCGTAGCGCTCGCGGAGGATATGGTACGCCTCGTTCTCCCGGCCGTACCCGTACCCGTAGTGGCGGTAGTACCCCCACCGGGGTCCCCAGAAGGCGAACCGAAGCAGGCCGAAGAACAGGAAGAACCCGAAGAAGATCCAGATCCACCCGAACGGGAACCAGTACACGAACGGTCCGGTGCCCGCCACGCCGGGTGCGTAGGTGAACATGTAGTAAATCATGGCCACCACGAACACCGCGAAGATCACCAGGAAACCGAGCCGAATCCAATGCCCAGGATGCCACCTGCGTTCGTCGTACATCGTACGTCCTCCGTCACGTCTTGGTCAACGCGGACAGACGGTCCGCCAAACCCTTGATGCGATCCCGGTTCCGGTCGATCCCGGACGGGTCGCTGCGGCCGACGTCCTCCAGGTAGGAGACGTAGCCGCCCATGTCGTTCAGCACACCGTCCACGCCGGGCGCCTGCGCCCCTCGCATTCCCCAGGGACCCCACGGGCCCCAGGGCATCTCCATGCTCTGCTGCCCCGTGGCCGTGAGCTCGTACCGCCCGTCCGCGCGCTTCGCGGCCAGGCCCTCCTGGACGAGCGAGTCCAGGAGCGGGTAGATGGAACCCGGGGACGGACGCCACCAGCCCTGGCTCATCTCCTCGATCGCGTTCATGATCTCCGCGCCGTTCTTGGGTCCGCGGGCGAGCAGGGAGAGGACCCACATCCTCAGTCCGCGGCGACGATGCATGCCCCACATGGTCCGTGCCTCGTATCGATTTGCCGATATCGGAATACCGATATAAGAACTTGCGCCGGGGGAGCCCGCGGTGGCCGCCTCCGCGAGTCGGGGGAAGGCTTACCCGACGGCCCCCGATTCGTGCAGCCATGAAGCTCCCGCGCCTCGACCCGGAGACACGGCGTTTCTACGACCGGATTCTCCCCGCGGATGGCAGGATCCAGACGCGGTCGATGTTCGGCGGTCTCGGGAGCTTTGTGAACGGGAACATGTTCGCCGGCGCCCTGGGGAAGAAGGTGTTCCTCAAGCTCCCGGAACCCGAACTGAGGACGCTCCTCAAGGAGCGCGGCGGCGGTCCCTTCGAACCCGTGACGGGGCACGCCATGGCCGGGTATGCAACCCTGCCCGAATCCTGGATGAAGGATGTGTCCCGTGCCAAGGAGTGGGCGCGGAAAGCCTTCGTGCACGTGGGTTCGATGCCTCCGAAGAAGGGCAAGAAGTCGTAGCTCGCGGACCTTTCACGCGGTCCCAGGCTTCCGCGCGACCACGGACTCCCGCTTGAAGCCGCGCTCGATCCCGGAGAGCACGTACCCGTGTTCCGCAAGCCACGACCGGATCAGGTCCTTGTGCAGAATCTCCTCGTAGACGAGGGCGCCGCCGGGGCGGATCACGCGGTTGATCTCCGCCAGGGCGTGCGGCACCTCTCCCGACTCGTGGTGGTTCGGGGTGGCGTGGTGGATCGAGACGACCGCGAGGACCGCGTCGAAGGAACCGTCGGGGAACGGGAGGTGGAGCATGTCGGCCTCGCGCAGCTCCAGGGCTGCGGGTAGACCGCCCTGGTAACGGTCCGCGAGATGCCTCCGGGCGGCCTCGAGCTGGCGGGGATCGAGGTCCGTGGCCACGTACCGCGCAGGATGGAAACCGTCGACGACCCGCGCCGCGAGGTCCCCGTTCCCGCATCCGATCTCCAGGAGACTGGCACCCGCCGGGAAGGAGACGCTCCTCTGAATCCAGGCGTGAATCCGCGCGCTCCGCCGCGCGTTGAACCGGTTCACGAAGAACCGCGACACGCGATTCATCTCCGCCACGTCGATCGCTGCTCCTTGGTCGGGAGGAGAGCGGTCCTGGTACTTGCCTCATCCGGACAGATGTGACCACCAACCGCTGGGCTCTCCGAGAACCCCCTGCCCGAGGCAGTCCGACGAAATCTGCCCCGTGCCGCGGTCCCTGAAATCCGGCGAGAGAACGCGCCATACCATTAAGGCGCCCGCCACGGATGAGATGCGGAGGGGGTGTCGCAGATGACTGTGAAGCGAGAACTCGTTGTGGTGGGCGTCGGAATCGTGATCATCGACATCCTGATCTGGTGGTTCGGGGTGGGAGGCAGCATCTCCCTGGCATGGTCGCTCGGGAGCATGGGCATTATCACGCTCCTCGGAATGCTCCTCCTGGGATACGTGGCGAAGGGAGCCTTCGAGAGGGACGGAATCCAGCTCGCAATCCTCGCGTCCGTCCTCGCGGTGTACTTCGGTATGGCACCGGTCCTCGTCTTCGTGGGAGTCGGCACCGCGAGCAAGGATTTGGCGACCACGTTCATCGGGAACCTCACCAGCGTCGTCGAAGTGGTCATTGGGTTCTACGCAGGCACCGCCGTGGCGGACCACGCCGTGAGGACCTGGGGCCGCGTCCGGGCACCGGACCCGGATCGGGCGAAACTCATCGACTAGAGGCGAGCAGAACTAACTTGGATTCGCCGGCGCAAAACTCAAGCGGACGTCCCGGTTGGAGTGGGAGGAATCCATCGACTCCAGGAGTTCTGGGCAGGATGAGCGGGTCCCTCGCGCCAATTCAGAAGCCAATGGAGAGCGCGGACATCCCCATCCGCACCCTGGGCCGCACGGGAGAGCGCGTGTCCGCGATCGGACTCGGCGGATGGCACATCGGCGCGCCGACGGTCGCCGAAGCGGAGGCCATTCGAATCATCCGCACCGCAATCGACCGGGGCATCACCTTCCTCGACAACTCGTGGGACTACAACGACGGCGCGAGCGAGATCCGGATGGGAAAGGCGCTCCGGGACGGATACCGCGAACGCGTCTTCCTGATGACCAAGATCGACGGGCAAACCAGAACGTCCGCGGCGGGCCAGATCGAGGAGTGCCTGCGGAGGCTCCAGACGGACGTGATCGACCTGCTCCAGTTCCACGAGATCATCCGTCCCGAGGACCCCGAGCGGATCTTCGCCCCTGGTGGCGCGCTCGAGGCCGCGCTCGAAGCCAAGGACGCGGGCCAGATCCGCTACCTCGGCTTCACGGGCCACAAGAGCCCGGCCATCCACCTCAAGATGCTCGCGATCGCCAAGGAGCACGGTTTCCGGTTCGACACGGTCCAGATGCCGCTGAACGTGCTGGACGCCCACTTCGACAGCTTCGAGAAGCGCGTCCTGCCCGTCCTGGTCCGGGAACACATCGGCGTCCTGGGGATGAAGCCCCTGGGAGACCGCCAGGTCCTCGAGACGAAGACCGTGACACCAATCGAGGCCCTGCAGTACGCGTTGAACCTCCCCACGAGCGTCGTGATCACGGGGTGCGATTCGATGACGATCCTGGAACAGGCCATCCGAGCCGCGACGACCTTCCGGCCGATGAACGCGGCCGAGGTCGCGGCGATCATGAAGCGGACCGCGGCCTCCGCCGCGAACGGCCGATTCGAGCGGTACAAGACGACGAACGACTTCGACTCCACGATCGCGTTCCCGCAGTGGCTCGGGTGAAGGAAGAACCGCGGCCGCAGGCCTGCTGCAGGCGTGGCCTCGAACGGCGCAGGACTCGGAAGGCGAGAAGGGCCGAGAGGCGCTCCGCGAACTCCGCGTTGCGTGGGACCGCGTGGTCGTCATGGAGAAGGCGCCCCTGGGCATCGAGTCCGCGAAGGCTGCCGGGCTCCGCGTTATCGCGGTGCCGACGACCAACACCTGCGAGAGCCTCACCGCCGCGGACGTCATCGTCCCCGACACCGCGGGTGTGGCGCAGGCCCTCGGCGTCCCACCTTGGGGAAAGCGTAAGTAACGCCGGCGTCGTGCGCGGCGCGGAGGCGGACGCATGGCCAAGGTGAAGAGCGGGGGCGTGACGATCTATTACGACGTCCGCGGCAAGGGACCCCCTCTCCTCTTCCACACGGGCGCCGGAGGCTCCGGCCGCATCTGGGAGCTCGCGGGCTACGTCGACGCGCTCAAGGGGTTCCGGATCATCCTGATGGACCCACGGGGGCGCGGCAGGAGCGGGCATCCGACCGGAGTCGAGGACCATCGGATGCCCTGCTTCGTCTCCGACGTCGCCGCGGTCCTCGACGACCTCGGCGTGGAGTCCACGGCCTTCTGGGGATACTCCAACGGCGTGATGGTCGGCATGGCCTTCGGTGCCGCGCACCCGGAACGGTTGCGGGCCCTCGTCGGGACGGGGAGCCTGGTCGACCAGAATTACACGGAGCTGCCGCCGATCGCGGACCCGCAGGCGTTCATCCGGGAGAACGTCGCGAAGCGCGGCGTCGCGCAGGACGTCGACCGCCACATGAAGGAGGGCAACGACCGATTCCCCAACCTGATCGACGCGAACGTGCGCGAGGGCGACCCGCTCATGTACGCACTCGACCGCATCGCCTGGCGGTCGTGGCAGGGTCCGAAGAGCCTGTACGCGACGTTCGGAATCCCGCTCCTCATGCTGACGGGGGAGCGGGAGGACGTCGAGCACCGGACGGAGACGGCGCTCGCCTCGCTGCCGAAGGGGCGCGGCGTGCGCATTCCCGGAACGGGCCATCTCTCCGCGTTCGCGCGGAGCGACCTGAGCGTGCCGCACGCGATCCCGTTCCTCCGGGAGCACGTGGGATAGGCGTCTGGCGGCTCAGCGGTACAGGTCCGTGCTCAGGTACCGCAGACCCGAGTCGACCATGAGCGTGACCACGGTGGCGTCGGGACCGAGGCGTTCCGCGACCTTCAACGCCGCGACCACGTTGGCCCCGGACGACGTCCCGGCGAAGAGCCCTTCCTCCCGCGCAAGGCGGCGGGCCATCGCCTTCGCGTCCGCGGTGGGCACGGGGATAATCTCGTCCACCTCGTGCGGCTCCCAGAGTGGCGGCACGAACCCGATCCCGATCCCCTCGATCTGGTGGGAGCCCGACGCTCCTCCGGAGAGGACCGCGGATTCGGCGGGCTCGACCGCGGTCACGTGGAGCTTGGCCCTGTGCGTTCGAAGCGCCTTGGACGCCCCGTGGAGCGAGTGGGCCGTGCCCACGGCCTGGACGAACGCGTCCACGCGCCCGTCCGTCTGCCGCCAGATCTCCTCGCCGAGCGGGTAGTAGCCCGCGATCGCGTCGCGGTTCGTGAGCTGGTCCGACCACCAGTGGCCCGGACGTTCCGCGATGCGCTTCGAGGTCGCGATCATCTCCTTGATCAGCGCCTCGTTGATCCGCTTCCGGTCGCTCTTCACGTCCGTGATCTCCGCGCCGAACGCCTGCATCGTGAAGCGCTTCTCG
>DASQGG010000036.1 GCA_035632695.1 Thermoplasmata archaeon | reverse complement strand
AGAACGCGTTGACCGCGGCGTAGATCCCGAAGTGGATGAAGAACCCCGCCTTGTCCTCGGCGCGCTTGCGCGCCTTCAGCCAGAGCTTCTGGTCATCCTCCATGCGGAGGCCCAGTGAGCACGGGACGAAAAAGAATGGCTAAGTAGAAACCCTACTCGCGCGCCCGCTCCCGGAGTCGCTTGTCGCATCGCCTCAGGAATCGCTCGAGCTCCGGGACCAGGTCGCCGTCCAGCGCTTCCCGCGACACCACGGCGACCACCGCGCGTTCCCCGCGCATCCCCAGGATCCCGAACTCGTCGTATCGGACCCGGGTCGTCCTCTCGCCCGAAGCCCGCGGCGGATCCTCGAACCCGCCCGCCAGCGCGAGGACGCCCTCGACCTGAACGGCCTCGACGGGCAGGCGGCCGTCGTCGGGCAATGCGAGGAGGGGCACGCCCTTTCGACTGAAGAGGTAGACGCCGAGGTCTCGCTTGTCCTTCCCGATCACGGTGCGCGCTCACGCCGGAAGAGAGGGTACGAGCTCTAGATGGTTTGGTCAATTTCAGTCGTGAGAACAGCTCCCGCCGTACGCGGTTCGGCTCGACCCGGCCTGCAGGTTCAGTGAATGATGCCCGTGGCGACGGCCGCGACGGGCACGCGGCGGGTCAGGAAGCCTCGGACGCCGCTGACGATCATCGTGAAGATCGTCGCACCGGCCCAGGTGAGCTCGCCGGTCGTCGTGGCCACGTACGAGGGTCCTGCCCATCCGTAGAGGATCAAGTAGAACGCCGCGGCAATCAGGGCGAAGGCGAAGAAGAAAGAGAGACCGCGGACGGTCCAGGCCAGGAGCCCAAAGATCACGAGCCCGACCAAGAGGATGCCGCCGGCGACGACCGTGCTGTGCAGGAGCTGGTACTCCTGGTAGGCCACCGCGGCGGTCGCGAGGAGGCCCGCGACGAACAGGGACCGGGCGAGGGCACGTCCCAGGAGGCGCACGAGGAGCCCGACCCCCAACAGGGCCAAGCCTACCCACTGGGCATGTGCCAGTACATACGGCACGATCTGCGAGAGGTCCAGCTCAACCCCTCCCCAGCCTGCCTATGACCGGCACGGGGTCTAATACCTTGCGTCGGCGTGCCGCGTTGACATCGCCCACTTGCGGTCATCGCCTCCGTGGCCGCTCTCAGCGGGGTGGGCCCTCCGCGGACGGTGCGGACGGCTCCGGGAGCGTAGACACTTGGATGCCCACGACGAGGAGCTGGAAGCCGATGACCCAGGTGACGAAGATGAGGCGGGCCAGGGCCACGAACGTAAGAGAGTCAAAGGGCGTTGCGGCGTTGAAGAGGAGGATCCCGAACCCCGAAGCGATCATCCCGATGAACACGACGGAGAGCTGCGCGACGAAGAGGATCATCCTCGGCGAGCGAGACGCCTCGGCGCCTCGACGGACAATGGACGAGATGGTAATTGCGATGGCCACCAGGAGCGTGGCGTTTACGCCCGATGCGGCGAGGAAGAAATTTGAGGCCGTGTCGGGCGGCACCTGGTTCGGGACCAGAAGCACGACCACCGTGCAGAGGACGCCGCCAAAGACGAACCAGAGGCCGGCGCGAATCAGGTACCGTCGAGCTGCGGGTGACAGTGCGTCCGCCATGCGGCTCCGCCTCGTTCCGCCTCGAGCCAAGGAACCGGCTGCAGGTCCATAACCGGGACGGCGTCCGCCGGAGGCTCACGCCTTCTGGCGGAACTCCATGGCTTGGAAGAGGAACGCGGCAAGGGCCACCAGGACCACGGCGAGGATTACCAGGATGGCGGCGGCACTGGCCGCGGAGACGTCCGTGGCGAACCCGGAGAGGGGGCCGACGCCCACGGTCCCCTTGAGCACGGACCGGAGGTAGTAGATCAGGCTGAGCTTGGGCACGCTCCCGGGTAGCGATCCGACGACGGACTCCCACACGAAGCCGATGAGCAGCCCGACGAACAAGGGTTTACGCAAGACCACAGAGAGGAAGACGAACAGGGCGCCGTACGCCAGCACCGCGAGGGCGGTCGCCGCGAGAAAGCCCGTGAGGACGTTCGCGTCCGCACCGAGCCCCGTGCCCGCGTACGCCTCGGTCACGGCGTAGGAGACGACCACGGGCGGCAGGAGGAGGACCAGGGCCGCGACCAGGTAGCCCGCGTACTTGCTCAGGGCGACGACCGGCTTCGAGACGGGCCGGGTCAGGAGGAAGGGCAACGTGTTGTCGTCGATCTCCTCGCGGATCAGCGCGGTCGCGTCGACGAGGGTCACGAACACGAGGACGATCTGCAGGAAGAGCGGGACCATGAGCGCCTGGAACAGGAGGATGTCGAACGAGGCGACCCGCGCCAAGGCGAGGGCCGCGACGAGGAGGAGCGGGATCCAGGAGAGCGCGAAGGTCGCGAGCCCGCGCTTCGTGGACAGGAGGTACCGGATCGTGAGGAGGGTCACCACCCAGCTCTTGCGGAGCGTGTCGGCGAGGCCCGTCGTCTCACCCCACCAGGTAGCGGAAGACCGCGTCGAGGCTGTCGTCCGGGCTCTCGAGGCCGCGCACGTCGAGGTTCCGATCCACCACGAGGCCGGGCAGGTCCTTGTAGAAGGCGTCGGGCTTCCGCGTCCGAACGAGGAGCATCGCCGGGGCCGGGAACTCCACGGAGACCACGTGGTCCATGCCGGCGACGGCCTGCGCGAGGTCCCGCGGCTGGGAGGTCTCGATGCGGACCGCGTGGGGATGCTCGTCGATGAGCGCGCGGATCTTGTGGAGGTCTCCGGAGGCGATCGCCTTCCCGTTGTGGATCAGGACGATGTTGCTGGTGACCCGCTCGATCTCGTACAGGACGTGGGTCGACATGATCACGTGGCCGCCGCGCTTCGCGAACTCCGTGATCGCGCGGAGGATCTGCACCCGGGCCATGGGGTCCGCTCCGGACAGGGGCTCGTCCAGGATGAGGAGCTCCGGCGTGTGGGCCAACGCCTGCGCGAGCTTGGCCCGCTGCCGCATGCCGCGGCTGTACGTCCGCGTAGGCCGGTCCTTCGCCCCTGTGAGGCCGACGAAGGCGAGGCTGTCCTCGGCCGCCTTCCGCGCGTCGCCGGGGGACATGCCGTCGAGCCGCAGGAGCGTCTCGACGAACGCCTGCCCTGTCATCCAGCCGTAGAGCTGGTTCGACTCGGGGCAGTAGCCGATCTTGTGTTTGAGCTCCACGTTGTTCCATGGGTTCTGACCCAGAAGCCGGAGCTCCCCGCCGCTCGCGCGGAGCTGCCCGATGAGGAGCTTGAACAGAGTGCTCTTCCCCGCGCCGTTCGGCCCGACGAGCCCCGTGATCCCCGGGTTGAACGTGGCGGTGAAGCCGTTCAGGCCCAAGACCTCCCCGTACCACTTCATGACGCCCTTCGCTTCGACGATCCCGGTCACCCGGAGACCACCTCCACGGCGCGCATTCGGATCCACGTCGCGACCGCGGTGAGGACCGTCGCCCCGACCAGAATGGCGAGCGCCACCGCCCAGTCAATCGGGGTGCCCGTGATGCCGAACGCGGCCCGCGCCACGGCGAGGTAGTCCTCCCACGGGGACACGTAGAGGACCTCCGCCGTGTTCAGGAACCCGGGTTGGGAGAGAATCGTCTCGACCGCGATGAGCCCGAAGACGCTCGCGAACACGGCCGCGGCGGCGTAGGCGCGGCGGCGGGTGAGGCTCGAGAAGAACAGGCCGAGGGACGTATAGAAGGCGGTGAGGAGCAGGCCCAGGAGGACCGAGATCCCGGCCGCTTCAAGGGCGATGTCCCAGGGGAAGAGGCCGAGGAGGGCCGCGAGGATCGGGGTCAGCACGAGCGGGAGGAGGGCGATGAGCCCGGTCAGGATCGCGAGGATCGCCGCCTTGGCCGTGAGGTAGTCCGCTGCGGTCACCGGCCGGCTCAGGTAGAGCGTGAGGGCCATGGAGTCCAGATCGTCCGCGATCAGACCCCCGCCCACGGTCGCCGCCATCAGGGTGACGAAGAACAGGACCGCCGAGTTCGACGCGGGCGTGTAGAAGAAGGTCAGGTCCAGGGGTTGTCCGCGGAGCAAGAAGGGCGCGAACAGGACGTACACGATCGAGACGATCGTCGTGATGGCCGTCCCGACGCCGACGGCGAAGATGGCCGCGGGCCGCCGGATCTCCCGGCGCAGCCCCGTCCCGATGATCGCCCAGACGCGGTGCCGCCGGCTCTGGAGGGGGATCTCGCGGCGCGTGTACGTCGGCAGGGAGATGGACACTCAGCGGCCTCCCGTGTGGCGCTCCACGAGTTCGAGGAACAGCTCCTCGAGGCTGCGAATCTCCGCGCCCATGTACCGGACCTCCATGCCGCTCGCATTGGCTGCCCGGAAGATCTCCGTCTCGACTCCCGGTTTCCGCGCCACATGCACCCCGGAAGTCCCCGCGTCCGCTTCGATGCCCGCCTCCTTGAGTGTCCGGAGGAACGCGTCGCGGTCCCCGCGCACGTCGACCCGGAGGCGGTCCTGGGCCCCGCTGAGGAGCGTGGAGAGGGGCCCTGCGGCGATCTGATGGCCCCCGTCCAGGATGACCACGTAGTTGCAGATCGATTCCACGTCCGGGAGGAGGTGGCTCGACAGGATCACGTTGCGGCCCTGGGAAGCGGCGATCTTGCCGACCAGGTTCAGCATCTCCGTCCTCCCGCGGGGGTCGAGGCCCGTCGTGGGCTCGTCGAAGACGTACAGCTGGGGGTCATGGACCATGGCCTGGGCGAGCTTCACCTTCTGCTTCATGCCCGTGGAGTATTCCGCGACCTTGCGGTAGCGCTCCTCCTCGACCCCGACGAACTGGAGGACGTCGTGGGCCCGGCTCATGGCCGTGCCCGGATCGAGCCCGCTCACGCGGCCCATGTAGGAGACGAGGCCGATCCCCGTCATGTCGGGGATCAGGCAGTCGTGCTCGGGCATGTAGCCGGTCCGCTCCCGCACGGGGATGCCGTCCTCGATGCCGTAGCCCAGGACCTTACCCGAGCCCGCCGTGGGCCGCAGGAGCCCCAACAGGAGCCGCAGGAAGGTCGTCTTCCCCGCGCCGTTGGGCCCCACGAGGCCGATGGCTCCTTCGGGGATCGAGACGCTGAGATCGTCGACGGCGCGGACCTCGCCGAAGAGCTTCGTCAGCGAGGCGGTCTCCACGAGGGCGGTCACGGGGGTCCTCCGGGCTTCTTGGGCGGTAGCTCCCCGACAGCCTCCGCCCCCCTTGAGTCCTTCGCCACATCGCGGTGCGCCTTCCGCCGCCTCAAGACGAGGAGTACAAGCGCGGCGACCAGCGCAGCGGGCAGCCCGCCGAGCAGGGCGAGGTCGATGGCGCTCAGGCCTGGGGGCCGGATCGGGTAGGCGTACGACTTCAGCCGCATCTGCGCGACCCGCGTGCCGTTGACGTACGCGTCCCGCCGCACGTAGTTGCCGACGTCGTTCGAGAACCAGGCGGTCTCGTTGGCTCCCGCCGACGGCACGGCTGCCGCGAACCCGGGGAATCCGCCGAGGCTCTCGTTGATCCGGTACGCGGAGAAGGTCCCCGCCTCCACGGTCACGTTCTCGAACGCGAGGACATGGCGGGTCCACGCCCCGCTGACCGTGGTGCGGTTCTCCATGCGCCGGCCGAGGCCGAACGAGGAGAAGCTCGTCACGGTGTCCACGTGCGACGTGAACGACGCCGACGCAGAATCGCCGACGCTCAGATTGAAGGGGGGCAGGGACGCGTACACGGTCGTCGCATTGACCCAGAGGTTGACCTGTGCATGGGCGGTGACCACGACGGTCACGTCGACCCCATAGACGGTCGAGCCGTTCGAGGCGACGGGCAGGTAGTCCCCGCCTTCCCAGACCTCCTTGGTGTCCGAGGAGAAGCTCCCCGAGGCGCGCACCGTGGCGTTTCCGGGAATCGCGAACGTGCCGTTCAGGAACCCGGCGGCGTGGGTTTCCGCTTGCACTCCGGACGGCGTCACGCCCACCACGTCGACCTCGACGATCCCGCTGAGCCCGAGCTGGAAGCTGCCGTTCTGGCTCGCGTTGAACCCCGGAAGGCCGCCCAGCGACCCGAGGAGCGTGTAGACCCAGCGGTCCCCGGCATCGTAGGTCGGCCGTGCCAAGGCGGCGTGTCCGAACCCTGCGGCTCCGAGGATTCCCGCGAGAACCACGGCGATGCCGAGGACGACGACGCCCATGCGCGCGAGCGAGATGTCACAGCCTCCGCCGTGGCCATGGCTGCGAACGCCTAAACCCTTTCCCGGGAATCCCGAGTGCTCATGCTCCGGACAGGAGGAGGATGCCCACCCCGAAGGCGATCAAGGCAGCGGCGATTCGCCAGTCCACCTTCTCCCGAAGCAGCGCTGCGGCCGCCAGGGTCGCGATGATGGGGTAGGTCCCCGAGATGGGTGCCACGAGGGCCGCGGGCCCAAGATCGTAGGCGATCGTGAGCGCGACCGCGCTGAGTCCGCCCGCGAGGAACACGAAGAGCCCGAGGCCCCACCCCCGCGCGGACGGTGGGTCGGCGCGCGTCCTCGGTGCGCGGCGCAGGAACGCGTACCCGGCGGTGACCCCCAGGTAGCCCGTGGCCAGGAACAGGTCCAGGTTGCCCTCGCCGAGGGCGCTCACGCTCGCCTTGACCAGGAACCCCCAGATGCCCCAGACGAAGAAGCCCGCGAGGCTCAGGAGGACCGCGGCGCGCCGGGACGTGCTCGGGTGCTTCGGCTCGTACGCCAGGACGAGGACGCAGAACATGATGAGCCCGATCCCCACCGCCTGGAGGATCCCGAGCGTCTCGCTCAGGAAGACGACGCTTAGGATCACCGTGAGCATGGGGCACGCCGCAGAGATCGTGCCCACGATGCCCACGGTGCCCACGCGCATGCCCTCGTAGAAGAACAGGTATCCGACGGCGCCCAAAGCGCCCGCGGCCACCGCGGCCGCGGCGAACCACGCGTCTCCCGGGAGGGGAGTGCGAGCGAGGAACAGCCCGAGGACCGCGAAGGCGCCTCCTTCGATGAGGACCGTGCCGATGCCCATGGTCCTCGGACCCAGCCGGTCCGTGCTCGGCTTCGCCGCGAGCGTGCCGAAGCCCCAGATCACGGTGGCCCCGAGGACCCAGGCCAGCCATTCGAGCGCCATTTCGCCCCGGGAGGAACGATCGGGTCATCAGGTTTGCCGCAGACGCTTTTGGGGACGAAGGCGAGCGCTCTCGGGGCGCGCGGTTTCTCCGCATCGCCCGCCTCGGGGAGCCGCTCAGGCACCCGGGATGGAGTTCCCGCAGCTCGGGCAGGTGTCCGTTCCCGCGACGGTCCGCGCCCCGCACGAACGGCAACGCCACACGGCGTCCTGCTCCCGGAGCCAGACGGAGACGCCCGCCTCCCGAAGCCGGTCCGCGCCTCGGCGCATCGGCGCGCGGTACGGCGCCCCCGCCTCGAACCTGCGGATCCGGTCGCACGGGTAGTCCTCGCAGCTCGGGCAGAACACGACGCCCCGCTCCTCGGCGCACGCCTTGATCTCGCAGTCGCCGCCGAAGCAGAACGAGGCGGGCGTGCGACAGCCCGTGCACACGAGCCTGTCCGTCGTCGTGCCTAGGGAGGCGGCGAGGGCGTGGAGCTTCGCGAGGTCCTGCTCCGCCCACGCGCGGTACACAGGGCAGGCACCGCAGTACACGCCGCAGACGCCGGCGAGGCTCGCATCGATCGCGCGGTCGTTGACGGCCAGTCGGACGGCCATGGGGACCGAATCCGGCGGTGGGCGTATGGTCCCTGGCTAAGGACTGTCCATACACGGGGTACACGGGCGCTCCGCGGCAGGTTCGTACAATCCGTGCGGAACCTTCACACGGTCCTCGGAGACTCAGGGATTGTGATCGACGTCTTCATCCGAAGTCGTCGGGTGGTCCTCGATCGAGATGCGGAGACCCTCGGCCACGCGTGCGCAGGACCGGGAGCCCAGATGCGCGCGGCCGCCGTCACCCACTCCCTCGTCTTGCTCCCCGAGGCCGAGCGAGCGGCGCTCGACTCCGTGCAAGCTCTGGCGGAACGCCTTCGTGAGAAGGTCGTGGTGTGGGACCTCGCGACCCGCGGCGGCCGCAAGGAGGCGAAGCGCCGAGGGATCCGTGAGACGCCGCGAGTCGTGTTCGGATCGTGGGGCCCCGTGAGCGTGGACATCTTCCGGGACCGAATGGAGGCCGTCCCTCGGGAACGCCCCGTCCCTCCACGTTGAAGGTGCGGCGGGCGGCGATCGTTGGCAAGCCAAGCCGGAGTCAGGTTACCTTCGTGGGTCGCATGCGCTCGGGCATTTCCACCGTGACGATTTCGCCCGTGACCGTCGCCTCGCCGCGGGCGAGGATCCTCGCCTCCACGACGACCTTGCGTCCCTGGATGGACGACGCACGCCCGCGGACCTGGAGCTCCGCGCCGAGCGGCGTGGGCTTGACGTAGTTGACCTTCAAGGAGGCGGTGACGAACCGGTGCAAGGGTTGGGTTCCCGGCTCCCGACCCTCCGCACGGTACGCCGCCGCGGCGGCGGTGCCGGTGCCATGGCAGTCCAGCAGGGATGCCAGGAGGCCGCCGTTCACGTAGCCGGGGATCGCGACATGCCATGCCTCCGGCGTGTACCGGGTGACCGTCTCGTCCCCTTCCCACGCGGTCCGCAGGTGGAGGCCGTGGTCGTTCAGGCGCCCGCAGCCGTAGCAGTG
>DASQGG010000035.1 GCA_035632695.1 Thermoplasmata archaeon | reverse complement strand
CCGCTTGATGTCCGTGGTCACGGGCTCGTCCGTGTCGCCGCGTTGGACGATTCCGTCGAGGGCGACGCCCGCCTGTTGGTCGAGCTTCACCTGCTGGAGTTGAACCACGATGCCAATGAGGGTGTCGCGGTTCGCGTCGGTGAGCACCTCAATGGGTCCTCCCTTGAGCAATAGGTCCACGCCCCGAACTTGACGGGGAGGCGTTCCTCGCTTCTTGTACAGATTGGAGTACAGATTGGTCGCAGCATTCTCCGAGATTCCCTCGAACGAGCCCAGAAAGGCGATTGCCTCCTCGGGTTTCATCGGTTCAAGCGTTCGAGCCAGCTGCAGCATGCCGCGGGCGATCTTCCCGGCCCAACCGGGAGCGTCTGTGGGTGGACTGACAACCATCTTCTTCACGGTCTTGTGACCTTGGTACTCCCGGCTGTCGAACGCCGTTTCCTTGAACGCGGAATTGACATCGTAGCCTTTCCCAGTGACCCAGTCCACGATCTCCCGGCGCTCATGGCTCCCGAGGGCCCACACCCGCTTGTCGAACACGTGGATGTGGTAGCCGCGGCCGCCGGAGAACACGAGGCGCATGTGGTCCTCGGCGAATCCAAAGTCCGCCTTGAGGAAGTCGTCATAGAGCTTGATGATCCTCTGACGGATCGCCTCGAGCATCTCCGCGTACGTCATGGACTTCGCGTTGGGGAGGTGGTCTGCGTCGAGGTCGAAGATGAGGTCGGCCCCGAGCCAGCCCTTCTCCTCCATCGTCTTCGCGTTCGGCTTTTCGTAGTATGCGGACGAGTAATAGGCGTGTGCCGGCGCTTTCGAGACGAGGAAATCGTTGAGCTCCTGTTCCAGCGCGAACCCCTCGTGGCGAATGACCATCGTGCTGTTGAAGAACATGAACCCGAACTCGCGGCGCCCGAATCGGTCGGGCAGGATCCGCTTCGTCGAGGCGTAGTAGCTCCGGAACTGGGACCGCAGCCAGTGGGCCGTGGCCTCCTTCGCCGGGTCCGCCTCCGCCACCACCATGACCATCGTGCGAACGCGGCGGCCCCCTTAAGGGTTCCTCGGAGGCCCGCGAATCGGGGTCGTCACCGAACGCGGAAATACCGGGCCCGGCCTCCCTCGCTCCGTGACGAGCCGCGCGGCGGCCTGGCTCGAAAGCGTGGTTCTCTTCCTCGCGCTGTACGCGGGGGTTCCCTGGGTCGGTCTCGCCTTGGATGCACGCCTGCACTGGCCGCCGATCCCGGACCTTGGACGCGTCGTGGGAATCGCGCCCCTAGCCCTGGGCGCCGGCGGGAGCGCGTGGTGCTTCCTCCTCTTCGTGCGGACGGGTGGGGGGACGCCCAACCCGCTCGTTCCGCCGCGGAGGCTCGTGACCCAAGGCCCGTTTGCCTGGACGCGCAATCCCATCATCCTCTCCCACGCTCTGGCCTCTCTCGGCGTGGCGCTCCTGGTCGCGTCGCCGGCCGCGGTGGTCCTCGTCCTCCTCCTCGGCGTGCCGGTCCAATTCATCGTCCGAATCGAGGAGCGAACCCTGGAACGCCGGTACGGGGACGCGTACCGGCGGTACCGGGACGCGGTCCCGCGATGGATCCCCCGGCGGCCCCGTCAGAGGCGGTAGGAGATGCTCGCGGACGCGGAGCTCCCGGGCGGGAGGGGCTGCTGGAGTTCCCGGAGGCGAACGATCTCGAGGGGCACATCCTGGAGCAGCCGGCCGAGGCCGTCCACGTGCCCGTCGCCCACGACGGCGACGACCTCCCCCTTGGCCGCATGGAGGGCGCGGAGCGCGTCGGCCATGTGCCGGTCTCGCTCGTCGATGAGCACGCGCTTGACCGTGGGCAGCTCCTTGGCGAATTGCTCGAGGTACCCGCGCTCGTCCTCGTAGAAGCGGTCGAGCTCGGCCTCCACCCGCTTCCGCCGGACGAAGAGACCGCTCAGGGCAAAGACGACGAGCCGCACGCGCTCGGGGAAGGACATGGACTGCCACGCCCGGGTCAACGTGATGCGGGAGTCCTGGTCGATCAGGGCGACCTCGGACCCGACCTCGCGAGCGACCTTCGCGGCCGCGACCATCTCATCGCCGACGTGGACACCATACTGCTCCGCGATCCGGGACTGGAACTGCGCGAGCAGGCTGAACACGGAGGGGCGCGGCGTCCGTGGCGTGCGGTTCATCAGGTAGGCGAATCGCGCCGGGTCGAGTTCGAGGGCGACGACCTTCGGGGCGCGCCGCTGGATCGCCCTCCGGATGGACGCCTCCAGGTCGAACACATGGCCGACGCCGAGAAGGGTGATCACCGAAGCGGACACCAGCGTTCCATGGACCTTAACCTTTTGCGGACAAACGTCGACGCGGCCATCTGTCCTCTCGCCGCCGGCGCGGGAGGGGGACCGCCTTGCGACCCCGAACAGGTCGCCGGATCGGTCCTCCACGGCGTCTCTGAAGGGGCGAGACCGGATCCTCCGGAATCGGTCTCGCGGAGGATTTCGAGACAGGGTGACGGCGAGCTGCAGTCATTCGATCACCGTGACGTTCGCTCCCGCACCACACGCCCGTACATCCGCACAATCTCGTCCGCCCGGACGCGGCCGTCGTGAACGGTGCGCTGCTGCGTGCGGATGTGATGGACCACGGCCCGCGCCCGTCCGAGATCGACGATGTCCCCGACCTCGAACTCCTCGTCGGGGCTCGCGAGGACGTCGTGGGGCACGGTCCGGTTCCCCATGTTCACACTGAACTTGACCCGGACCCGGTCCGTCCGCTTGGCCCACAACGTCGTCACCTCCTTGGCGCGCGCGCCGTCCAGGCGCCGTCCCTTCACCTCGATCGCGGTCACCTTGAGCCGCGTGTCGCCGAGCTCGAGCTCCTGACCGAGTTCGATCTCCTCGTCCGGCGCGAACTCGAGCGATGTGCGTTCCGAGGACTCCAGGAAGCTGATCACGAGGGGCACCTGGATGGGCCTGGGCTCCCGCGTCACCACGGACCGGACCTGTCCGCACTGGGAGCACTTCACGACGCCCTCGAAGACCACCTCGTCCTTGCCTGTGACCTTGCCGCGCAGCACGCGGTGTGGGGTGTCCCCGCACGTGTCACAGTGAAGAACGAGGGCGCTCGGCGCCGCCATCGCTCGCGAAAAGCGAACCGTGGGCCAAAAGGATTGCGCCCCGGCGAGGGCTCACTCGATCTTCGCCTTCCAACCGCAAGGACTCGTGAGGCGGCCGAAGGACCGCTTGACAGGCCCGCCGCACCGGGGGCAGCGCATCGCCCGGACAAACTTCTCTATCCAGGCGTCTCGGATCTCGGGCAAGTCGGCGCGCTGGGCCTCCTCGAGGATCCCGCGGAGCTCGGGCGTCGTCGCGAGCGCCTGCCACGACGCGAACGCGATCTTCTTCAGGGGCCGCTGCCGCTTCGATGGAATCCGCATCACGAGGGGCGCCGCCGCGAACCCGAAGGCCATCGCGATCACATGGGCCAGCCAGGCGATGCCCGAAAGGGGACCGAACAAGCGACCCACAAATCCGAGGACGGTCTCGAGGAGGAGGAAGGCGATGACCACGTCGATGACCCGGAACGTCGGGAGTCCGGGAAGCGGGAAGAAGAGCGTGAGCCGGTCCCGCGGATACAGGCGACCGTAGGCGCCGAACACGGCGGAGATGCTCGCGGACGCGCCGACGAGGCTGATGGATTGGGAGAAGTAGATCAGCAGGAAGCCCGCGCCGCCGACGATGCCTCCGACGAAGTAGAGCACGCCGAACCGAAGCGAGCCGATCCGGTCTTCGAACGGAGGCGCGATGAGCATCAGGGCGAGGATGTTGAACAGGAGGTGGCTAATGCCGAAGTGGAGGAACTGGTAGGTCACGTACGTCCACGGCGGGGAGAAGAGTCCGAACGGCGCCGCGACGTGGAAGAGCGCAAGGTCGTCGAGGATCGCGCTCTCCGACACGACCTCCAGGCCGAACACGACCACGCAAGCCACGGTGATCGTGAACGTGAGGAGGGCCTTCCTCCAGAACGAGTAAAGGATCGCCGCGACGATGACCGCCACCGCGACGTAGGAGAGCGGATCGGAGACGCCTCCGAAGGCCACGGGGCGCGCATCCCCCACCTGGGCTTAAGCCTGCGCGGGCGGCTCAGAAGGACTTGTCGATGATCTGCGCGATGCGCTCCGCGGCGTGCCCGTCCCCGAAGCTCTTCGACTTCGTGCCCGTGGGATTGAAGTGCTCGATCGCGTGGAGGATGTCCTCGGGCTCCGTGCCCACGAGCGCGTTCCAGCCGTCCTCCACGGTCTCGATCCACTCCGTCTCGTCGCGGACCGTGATGCAGGGAATCCCGAAGAAGTACGCCTCCTTCTGGACGCCGCCGCTGTCCGTGACGACCTTCCCCGCCTCGATGAGCAAGCCGAGGAAGTCCAGGTAGTCCACGGGCGGCAGGATTCTGACCTTCGCGGCGAGTTCGTCCCACAGCCCGAACGCCTGCAGGTTCTTCTTGGTCCGCGGGTGCACGGGGAAGACGACCGTGCGGCCGCACCCGGCCAAGGCCTCCACGATCCCCGCCAACGTGTCCCGGTTGTCCGCGTTCGAGGGGCGGTGGATCGTGACGAGGATGTAGTCGCCCGGGGTGAGTCCGAGGCGCTTCGCCGCGCCGCGGGCCCTCGCGGGCTGCGCCATCTGGAGCGCCACGTCGTACATCACATCGCCGACCAGATGGACGCCGCGGGTGACACCCTCCCGCCCGAGGTTGTCGACGGCGGTCTGCGTGGGGCAGAAGATCAGGGTGGACAGGTGATCCGTGACCACGCGGTTGACCTCCTCGGGCATCGTGCGGTTGTAGGACCGCAGACCGCCCTCCACGTGGCCCAGGGGGAGGCCGGACTTGGCCGCGGTCAGAGCGCCCGCGATGGTCGAGTTCGTGTCCCCGTACACGAGGACGAAATCGGGCTTCTCCTTGACGAGGACCTCCTCGAGCCGCTTCATCATCTCTGCGGTCTGCCACGCGTGGCTCCCCGAGCCGACCTCGAGGTTGTAGTCCGGCGCAGGGATCTCGAGGACCTGGAAGAACACGTCGCTCATGTTCTCGTCGTAGTGCTGGCCCGTGTGGATGAGCACCTCTTCGTTGTGCTCGCGGATCTCTCGGCTCACGGGGGCCGCCTTGATGAACTGCGGCCTCGCCCCGACCACGCTGGCGACCTTCACGACGCCGCGGACCGACCGCATGGGATAAGAAGATTCTGTCACCCTCGGGGACCGCGCACAACGCGCACCGAGACAGACGCAAGGACGCGGCATCGGGCGGTGCCGATGACGTTATGCGGACGACTGCGTTCCCGCGCGCGATGCAGCGGCAAAAGCCGGCGCACCTGCGGCGGGGTGCCACAATCGCGGTCGTCAGCCCGGCGAGCTTCGCGGAGCCCTTCGGCCTGGGCCAGGGCGTCTCGTACCTGCGAAAGAAGGGATACAAGGTCGTCCTCGGCGAGTGCACGCGGCGGCTCACGCGACAAGGCATGGTCTCCGCGACGGACGCGATGCGGGCCAAGGAACTCATGGATGTGTTCCGCGACGACAAGGTGGACGCCGTGATCTGCTCCCGCGGCGGCTACGGCACGATGCGCATCCTTCCGCTCCTGGACTTCGACGTGGTCCGCGACCATCCGAAGATCTTCATGGGCTATTCGGACATCACGACGCTTCACGTGACCTTCCACCAGAAGGCCGGCCTCGTGACGATTCACGGACCCGGCGTGGAGTCCGTGGGAGCCGACGAGCCCGACGCGGAGAAGGGCAAGCCCGACCCGACGAACCTGGACAAGGCGCTCAAGCTCCTGTCGTCCACGGAACCCTGGGGCGAGATCCGGAATCCGCCCGAGGGGATGCTCCTCCGCACGATCAGGGGCGGCAAGGCGAGCGGCCTCACGATCGGCGGGAACCTGTCCATGATGACGCACACCCTCGGCTCCCCGTTCGAAGTCGACACGAAGGGCCGCATCCTGTTCTTCGAGGACGTCCACATCTCGGAGTACTACGTGGAATACGAGCTGACCGCGTTCGAGCTCGCGGGCAAGCTGCGGGAGCCCGCGGGCATCGCGGTGGGCCAGTTCTCCAAGTTCGCGAAGCGCGAAGAGGCCCAGCCGAGCCTGGAGGAGGTGCTCGCGGACCATCTGCATCGGGCGAGCGCGCCGTCGTTCACCGGCCTCTGCGTCGGCCACGGAAAGTGGAACCATCCGTTGCCCGTCGGTGTTCGGGCCACGGTGGACGCCGACCGGCCGAGCCTGACGATCACGGAGTCCGCGCTCGACTGAGCCCGCGCCTCCGTCGGAACGGTCGTTGCTGAAACCTTTATCAAGAGAGCCCGGCATGCGCGCGCCCGTGCGAGCCGCGGTGGTCGGGCTGGGCTACGTCGGCGTGCCCGTGGCCGCCGCCGTCGCCGCGACCGGCGTGCACGTCGTCGGCGTGGACATCGATCCGAAGAAGATCCACGCGATCAACCGCGGTCGGAATCCGTTGCGAGGGCGGGAACCCGGACTCTCGGAACTCGTGAAGGCCCAGGTCGCGGCCAAGCGACTCGAGGCCACCACGGACTACGCCGCGCTCCGCAGCGCGGACGTGGTCGTCGTGGCCGTGGAGACGCCGATCGACCCCGTGAGCCACGACCCCGTCTACCGCGCCCTGAAGGCCGCGATCGCGGGGATCGGGCCCCACCTGAAGGCGGGCGCCTTGGTGTCCATCGAGTCCACGCTCTCGCCCGGCACCATGAAGAAGGTCGTCCGCCCTGCCCTTGAGCGCGCGTCGGGCAAGCAGGTGGGGCGGGATCTGCACCTGGTCCACTGCCCCGAGCGCCTCACCGCCGGGAAACTCCTGCACAACCTGACGGCCCTACCCCGGGTGCTCGGCGTATCGGATCCGAGGGGGGCACGGAAGGCCCGAGCGTTCTATGCACGGTTCGTCCAGGGAGAGCTGCACGAGACGGACTGGACCACGGCGGAGGTCGCGAAGACCGCCGAGAACGCATACTGGGACGTCCAGATCGCCTTCGCGAACGAGGTCGCGCTGATCTCCGAGGAGCTCGGCGTGGACGCATACCGCGTGCGGGAACTGGTCAACACGTGCCCGTATCGGGCCATGCTCTTCCCGGGGACCGGCGTGGGCGGGCATTGCATCCCCAAAGACCCCTGGCTCCTCGTCCAGCCCGCGATCAATACGAAGCCCGAACTGATCCCGATCGCGCGATCCGTGAACGACTACATGCCACGCCGCATGGTCCAGCTCGTGGACGAGGCCCTCGTGGCCTCGGGCCGTCGCTTGAAGGGGGCGCGGGTCGCGGTCCTCGGCTTCGCGTACCGCGAGGACACGGACGACGCGCGGAACTCCCCTGCGATCCCGATCATCCGAGACCTCCGCCGCCGCGGGGCCGATGTGGTCATCCACGATCCCTACGCGCGCACGGAGCATGGCTTCACGATCCTCCGGGACCTCGAGGCGACCGTGCGGAAGGCGGACGCCGTCGCGATCGTCACGGCACACACCGCGTACCGGAAGCTGGACCTGAAGCGGCTCGGCCGCCTGCTGCGACGGCGGGTCCTCGTGGACGGACGCAACGTGTTCCGCGGGCCCGAGGTCATCCAGGCGGGGTTCGTGTACCGCGGCATCGGAAAGGGCGAGTTCTAGGAGGCCGCGGCGGCCTTGCGTCGCGCCGCCCGACCCAGGGCGACGGCCCTTCGCAGCCGGTGGGAGAGCATGGCGGCCTCGACGACCCGGAGCGTCTCGATCGCATCCTGGCCCGTGACGAGCGGGGCCCGGTGCGCCTTCGCGGCAGCCAGGAAGTCGACGAGCTCCCGGCGGAGGGGCTCCTCCTTGCGGACGTGGATGCGCCGCACGTGGTTCTCCAGGGGGATCTGGTACAGGTTGAAGGAGTCCAGCTCCCCAAGCGTGCTCGAGCTCACGGTCACGCTCTGGTCCGTGTAGTCCACCTCGACGAAGCTCTTCTGGCACGTGAGGGCGAGGTGCCGCACCTTGGTCGGCGTGAGCCAGTTCACCTCGAGGAAGCCGTGGACGCCGTCCTCGAAGCGGAGGAGGATGTTCGCGTGGTCCTCGAAGCGCTCGTGGAGGCGACGGCCCGAGAGGGCGAACACATCCCGCACGGGCGAGTCGACCAGGTACCGCATCACGTCGATGTCGTGCACCCCGAGGTCCAGGATCACGCCGATGTCGCGGACCCGGGTCGGGAAGGAGCTCACGCGGCGCGCGGAGACCGTGATCAGGTTGCCGTAGTCGCCCGCCTCGAGCTGACGCTTCACGAGGGCGATTGCGGGGTTGTGCCGCTCCACGTGGCCGACCGCGAGGGTCACGCCCGCGCGGTCCGCGGCCTCGACGATCTTCTTCGCGGCGGCGACCGTGGGCGCGAGGGGCTTCTCGACGAGCAGGTTAACGCCCGCGCGGATCGTGTCCAGGGCGATCTTCGCATGGAGGCCCGTGGGCACGCAGATGCTCACGGCGTCGACGTCCTCCTTGAGCAGGCTGCGGTAGTCGGGGAAGTAGTTCCGGACGGGGAGGCGCTCCAGGAGCGCGCCGCCCGCTTTCACGTCGGGGTCCGCGATCCCCATGAGGTCCGCGATCTCCGCGTAGACCCGAGCGTGGTTCTGGCCCATGGAGCCCACGCCGATCACGCCGACCTTCATGGCCACGTCCGCGCGTATCCGTGGCCGGGATATAAACGCGCGGCCGGAGACGCTCCGAGCGAAGGCTTCATATCGCGCCGCGTGTTCGTCACGCCGAAGGCCCTGTCACCATGGCCGTCGACCCCGTGTGCGAGAAGCCAATCAACCCGCACAACGCGTACTGGATGATCTGGTACAAGGGCACGCCGTACTATTTCTGCTCCGAGGAGTGCCAGCTCGCGTTCGACCGCAAGCCGGAGCACTACCGCGAACTCACCCTCGAGCGTCGCCAGAAGGAAGCCGTGTACTAGGCCGGATTGCGACAATGCCGCCTGGGCATCCGGGCGGTCCTCACTCGTAGCTGCGCAGGGCCTCCGCCGGAGGCATCCGGGCGGCGCGGATGGCGGGGCTCGCCGTGGCGACGACCGCCCCGATGAACGCGATCACGCTGAGCAGGAGGATGCGCTCCCACGGGACCGCGTACGAGCCGAGGTCCGCGAAGAACTTCAGGTAGATGTCGTAGGACAGGGCGACCCCGAGGACGTCCCCGATGACGATGCCCGTCCCGGAGATGAATCCGAGTTCCAGGAGGAAGGACCGGAGGATCATGGACTTGCGGAACCCCAGGGCCCGCAGCGCGCCCGTCTCCGTCCGACGTTCGACCACGTTCCGCATGGTGATTACCCCGAGGCCCGCAATGCCGACGATCAAGCCCAGGGCGAGGTACGCCTCCAGGAGGTTGAACACGCCGCTGATCACGTCCGTGATCTGGCTGATCAGGGAATGGAGATCGAACGCGATCATCTGGTACGGGAGGAACGTGCGCTCGAACTCGTGGGCCACCGCCCCCGTGTCCACCCCCGCCTTCACCTTCACGTAGAAGATGCTCGGATAGTTCACGGGGTGGATCAGGCCGCCGGGAAGCGGCACGGCGAACCCCGAGGCGACCACGTTCCAGCCCACGAAGAGGCCGGGCACGAACTGCTCGTACAGGATGCCGATGATCCGAACGTGGTCGGGGGAGCCCGTGGCGTTCCGGAAGTACAGGGTGTCCCCGACCTTTGCGGAGTACGTGAAGAACCCGCCGCCCCCGAACCCGGCGGCGGCCCCGCCCGGGACGACGCTCCCGTCCGCGATCGCGACGTGGGGGTCCGTCTCCAGGGCGGACCAGGCCTGCTGGGCGGAGGTGTAGTTCGGGTCTAGGGCCTGCAGCTCAAGCGGGATCGAGGCCGCGACCCATTCGGACGGGACGCCGAGGAGGCTCGTGTTGTGGAGGGCACCGCCATCGGATGCGTTGAAGGACGTCCGGATCCGCGCCCAGGAGAGACCGTGGACCTCGGAGACGTTCTGCGGCAGGGTGGAGACGTTGTACAGGGACCAGAAGTTGTCCTTGGGGATCGCGGGGTTCGTCTGGGCGATCAGGTCGTACCCGCCGCTCTGGCGGATCACCGTGGTCGTGATGCTCGTCCCGACGATCGTCTGGATGCCGGACATCGTGGCGATCGTGAACATGATCAGGGCGATCGTCGCGAGGGTCGTGCCCGTCCGGAACTTCTTGTTCATCGGGTACGCGACCGCCGTGCGGACCACGGGGCGCCACGTGCGGCCGCGTCCGATGCGGGACGCGAACCACAGGAGCACCTCGCTGTTGAACATGACCAGGAGGAGGGCGCCGAAGATCATCAGGAGGCCCGCGGCCACGAACACGGAGATGTCCGCGCCCGTCGGGGAGATCGGCTTGTACGGGTACAGGAGCCAGACCAGGAGGAAGATCCCCGCCGCGGAGAAGGCGACCCGCGGCGACACGACGTTCCGGAGGAGGATCGCCAGGCCGATGGCCAGGCTCGAGGGACCGAGGTCCTGGTAGAGGACGTCCTGCCGCCGGAAGGCTTCGAACGTCGCGAAGGCCCCGGCCAGGGTCAGGAGGACACCCAGGGCGAGCTGCGGCCGGGTCGAGCGGTGCTCCACGGGCTCCGGGATGTCCCGGATCGCCCGGACGATGTTCAGCTTGGAGACCCTCCACGAGGCCAGGAGGATCGTGCCCATCGTGATCAGGAAGCCGATGGCGAAGCCGCGGATCAGGTCGAGCGGCGTCCACGTGAGGATGAACGTCACGCCGCCGAAGAGCCGCGCCGGGAAGACGAGCGTGAAGGCCCAGAGGATGACGCCCGCCAAGAGGAGGCCGACCAGTGTGCCCACCGCAGCGGACAGGAGCGCGTACGCGAGGCCCTCGGCGACGAAGCTCTGCACGAGATGGGAGCGCCGCATCCCGAGCGCGCGGGAGACGCCCATCTCGCCCTTGCGCTCCTCCGCGAGCATGACGAAGATGTTGATGATCAGCAGGACGCCCGCAACGATCGTGAAGGAACCGAGAAGCAGGAAGATCTGGCTCAACTGCTGAACGTTCTGTCCCGCCTGGTCCGCCTGGTCCGATTTCACGTTGGAGATCGTCAAGCCCACGCCCGCGGGAAGGCGAGGGGTCAACTGGGCATCCACCTCCCCGGTCTTCAGGTAGCCCTGGGTCGGACCCCCGACGTTGGCGACGGTGATCACGTTGATCTTGCCCGGCTGCTGCAGCGCGGCCTGCACGGTCGCGAGGGGGACGAAGAGGTTCGGATTCCCGTTGTAGGCGCCGCGGCCCGAGTCGAGGACGACCGCGTCGACCGTGAGCGGGAGCGGACGTCCCGACGATCCCGCAAAGACGAGGAGCGTGTCGCCAACCTTGGCCTCCGTGTCGTTCACGAAGGCTTGGTTCACGATGACCTGCGTCGCCGTGATGCCGGACCCATCCCAGGACGAGCCGTCCGGTCGGACGAAGCTCCCGAGGTCGTACGCGGCGCTGAACCCGATCAGCCCCGCGCTCGGCTCCAGGAGCTGCGTGTTGTTGTCGAAGGCGCTCGCGGTGACCTGGTACCGCGGCGCGAGGCCCGCGACCGCGGGCATGGAGCGATTGTCGAGGGCGGCATGGAGGCTGTCGAACGCGCTCGCGTTGAACGGCAGGCGGCTCCCGTCCGTGGCGGGCAGGTAGATGACCTCGTCGATGTAGTCAAGGGAGTGGAAGACGGAGCTTCGGATCGTGAAATCGAAGGTCGACTGGATCACGTACGAGGAGGAGATGATCGCCGTGCCCACGAGGAGCCCCGCGACGACGATGGCCACCTGCGTCTTCCGGCGGAAGAAGTTGCCCATGCCGATCCGGAGCGGGAAGCGCTTCCGGCCGGTCCAGACCAGGAGGACGAGGACCACGAGGGCCACGAGGACGGTCAGTGCGACGACGGGGTCCAGGGCCATGGCGTTCACATGCCGGCGGGCTTGAAGGATTTCAGGATCTGGCCGTTCCGCATGAGGATCACGCGCTCCGTCGAGTTGCCGACCGTAGCGTCGTGGGTGACGATGATGAACGTCAGCCGCTTCTCCCTGTGCAAGCGCTTCATCACGTCGAGGACGTCGCGCGTGGTCTCCGAGTCCAGGTTCCCCGTGGGCTCGTCCCCGAAGACGATGTCGGGCTCGTTGACAAGGGCGCGGGCGATGGACACGCGCTGCTGCTGACCGCCGCTCAGCTCCGCGGGCTTCTTGTTCGCCTCGTCGTGGAGCCCGACGGCCTCGAGGGCGGCGAGCGCCTTCTTGCGGGACCCTTTGGGATCGTCGCCCCGCACGAGGAGCGGCAGCTCCACGTTCTCCACGGACTTCAACACGGGCAGGAGGTTGTAGTTCTGGAAGATGAAGCCCATCTTCATCGCGCGGAAGTCGGTCTTCTCATTGTCGCCCATCTTGGAGAGCCGGTGCCCGGCGACCCAGACCTCCCCGCCATTGAACTCGTCAATCCCGGAGAGGCAGTTCAGGAGCGTGGTCTTGCCGCAGCCGGACGGCCCCATGACCGCGACCATCTCGCCCTTGCGGACGTCGAGGTCCACCCCGCGGAGGGCGCGGACCTCGATCTCGCCGCTGTCGTAGATCTTCGTGAGCTTGCGGGCGACGACGATCCGGTCGTCCTTCGGGGCCGAGACCCCGTTCGATCCGTTCTCCGGCACTACTTCGGTCGCCATGGCGTTCCCTCGGGCACACCGAAGCGTCTGGACGGCGGGGCTGTATATGAGTCTGTTGCCGGATTTCCCTGACCTTACGTCGACGCGTGGGGCTTCACGCCGCGCACGAGGGCCCGGGAGAGACCTGCGCGATAGGCACCCTTGCGCTCGGTGCGGATGCGGTCGAACCCGGCCCTCCGCATCAGGGCGACGTACTCGGCCCGGGTCACCGCGCCCGCCTCGCAGGCGGCCCACCGTTCCGTGTCCTGCTGCATCTTGGACGGAAGCTCGCGGTCCGCGACCACGTCGGAGACCACGATCCGGCCCCCGGGCTTCAGCACGCGGAACGCTTCGCGGAACACCTGGGCCTTGTCCGGGGACAGGTTGATCACGCAGTCGGACGCAATCGCGTCCACGGTCCCCGACTCGATGGGCAGATGCTCGATCTCGCCGAGGCGGAACTCCGCATTCGTGCGGCGGAGGGACGCCGCCGCCTCGCGCGCACGAAACACCATTTCGGGCGTGGCGTCCACGCCGATGGCCTGACCCCGACGCCCCACTTGTTCCGCGGCGAAGAGGACATCGCGCCCGGGTCCGCTCCCGAGGTCCAGGACCACTTCGCCTGCCTCGAGCCCAAGCGCCTCCATGGGATCCCCGACGCCCAGCCGCGGCAAGCCACGGTCGGACTCGGCCATGCGGGCACGTGCCGGGACGTCGGCGGCACCACAACAGGCGCCCGAACTCGACGCGCAGCCGGTATCGGCCGCCGCGGCGTAGTGCGCGCGGACCTTCCGGCGAACTTCGAGCTCACCCATTCCGGGTTTCCCCCGCGCATCCCGGGCACTCGATGCGGCACCACTCTTGGTACTGCGCACCCCGGGTCGTCGCCCGCGCTCGCTCCGCCATCTTCGCCCGCACGATTGCCTCCATGGGTCCGAACATGTTCGGTTCCTGGGCGTTATCGGACGCCCGATACCCAATCGCCGCGGGGGTATATGATAGTATCGTATGCCCAATAATTGGACGTCCAACACCCTTATCTCCCTCTCGCGCCATAGGGGCGCCGATGGAACTCCCAACGGTCGAGTGCTGCCCGCCCCCCGCCTGCTGCGACATGCGCGGCTACCTAAGCTTCTCCATCCTGTTCCTGCTTGGCAAGAAGCCCATGTACGGCTCCCAGATCGCCTCGGAACTCACGAAGCGCCGCTTCGACCGCCCGACGCCGGGCACGATCTACCCCGCCCTGAAGGCCCTCCAGGAGGAAGGGCTGATCAAGCCCCAGGGGAAGGGCGGCACGAAGGTCTACCATCTCACCCGGGACGGCCGCGCGGGCCTCCGGGACGCCGCCCGCTATTTCGTCCAGGCCTACGCGGATGTCGTGGACGACTTCCGCGCGGGTCGGATCTGATCACAGGCGGAAGCCCGCGGCGAGACGGCTCACCCACCATAGGCCCACGGCGGCGAGGGCACCGCAGTAGGCCGCGAGGAGGACGGCCTGCGCGATCACGTCCATTCCGATGGCGAGGGCGCCGATGAGGAGGAGCGTCTGGACGAAGAACCCGCTCATGTACCCCGAGACCACGGCGGCCACGAGGATCGCGAGCATGGACAGGGAGAACGCGGAGGGCTGCACCTTGAGCCGCGTGAGGAGCGCGGTCGAGACGAGCGCGGATGCGACCGCGGCGCCGATGGGGATCGCGAGTTGATTGAGCGGCACGAAACCCGGGGTGGTCTCGACGACGAACACCGCGAAGATGCCCGCGATGATGAGGCCCAGGACCATGAACGAGACCAGGAGACCGCGGAAGTACGGCGCGGGCGAGCGGGCCGCGGTGACCACGATCCAGAGGTTCTCCCGCTCGTAGTAGGACCAGTTCAGCGCGAGCACCGCGACCAGGAAGGTGAGCATCTGGGTCGCCAGGTAGGCGACGGGCGCCTGCTCCGCGGAGGATAGGGACGCGCTCGAGAAGGACACGGGCATGAGGGAGATGATCCCGAAGAGCGCGATGAACACGATGCTCCCGTCCCGCACGATCCGCAGGAGATGGTACCGGGTCATGTAGCTCGTGTCGTTCCCACGGTCCGTCCGCACGGTGATGCCCGTCGTGAGCTTCCCGAACCCCGCGGTCATCCGCCGCTGCTGAGCCATCCGAGCCGCCATGTCGACCTGGCCGAACCCCGCGGAGAGGCTCGGGTGGATCCCGTGGAAGATGTACGTGTCGGAAACCGCGACCCAGAGCCCGACGACCGCCGCGACGGTCACGAGGGCGACCGCGAGGTTCGCGGGGTCCAGGGAGATGCCGACGAGCACGTCGTACCCGAGGGTCCCGAACGCGGTCGTGGGAAGCGGGAGGTCCTGGAGGTGGAGGGGGAAGCCGGGGTACGCGAGGGAGGCGGCGGGAAGGAGCGCGAGGAAGAACAGGACGATCGCCGCGGAGCGCACGTGCCGCTTCGGGTAGCGGACCGTGAACACGACGACGATCTGGATGATCATGAGGACGACGAGCGCGAAGGCGAACAGGCAGAGGACCATGGGAAGCACGGTCACCAGGGGCCGTCCGAAGGAGGCCACGATGCCGAACGCCGCGACGACGGACGCGAGGCCGCCCGCGCCGGACAGGGTGAAGAACTGGAACATCAGGTCCGCGAGGAGGTACTCCCGCGGCCGGATGTCCCCGGTCATGAAGAAGTCGAACTCGGACACGTGGGCCGTGACGCCGCTGAAGACGGAGTACAGGAAGCCAATCGCCAGAATCAGGTTCAGCGGGCCGCTGAGGATGGAGGCCCGCTGGGCCGCCGGCGCGTTCAGGATGCCATGCCCGATCGCGAGGCCGATCGCGTACCCGGACGGGAGGAACAGGAGGATCAGGCCGATGTAGGCGAGGGGGCCGAGCCGCCCCCGGAGCGCGGGGCCGAAGAAGAAACGGATCTTGTACACGAGGAGCGGCCAGACGCGGGACATCCTACCTCCGGCGCGAGAGGAACCCGCGGCGGCGCCGCACCTCGGGCTCCGGGAGACCGGCCTCCTCCGTGAGCTTGAGGAAGATCTCCTCCAGGGAGCCTTGCTCGCCCGCGTGGGCCTGGGACCGGAGGGTCGCCAGGTCCCCCGTGGCCACGTTCCGCCCGCGGTGGATGATCGCGACCCGATTGCAGAGGCGCTCCGCGGTGTCGAGCTGGTGGGTGGACACGAGGACCGTACCGCCCGCCTTGGCCATGGCCACGAGCTGCTCCTTGAGCAGGTGCTGGCCCGCGGGATCGATCCCGATCATGGGCTCGTCCAGGATCAGGAACGAGGGCTTGTGGATCGTGGCCGCGGCGAACGCGAGCTTCGCCTTCATCCCCTTGGAGAGGGAGGCGATCGTGTCGTCCGCCTTCGCGGAGAGGTCGTACATGCGAAGGAGCTCCGCGGTGCGCGGAGCGATCTCGGCCCGCGGCAGGTTCCGCACGCGCGCCACGTAGCCCAGGAACTCCGTGGGTGTGAGGTACTCCGGCAGGGTGGGCGCCTCGGGCATGTAGCCGATCTTGGACTTGTAGGAGATCGGGTCGCGGAGGATGTCCTCCCCGAAGAGGCGGACCTCCCCCGCCTCGGGGCGCAGGAGGCCCACGAGGATCTTGATCGTCGTCGTCTTCCCCGCGCCGTTGGGCCCGATGAGGCCGAAGATCTCCCCGTAGTACGTGGCGAGGTAGAGGCCCTGGAGCGCGGGCTTGTCGTCGTACGACTTCCAGAGGTTTTGGATGTTCAGGACGGGATCGCCGCGGAAGGTCGTGAACGCGGGCTGCGCCATGCGGGTCGTGCCTACCAAGCCGCCGTAGCCTATGAAGGCTGAGGTGTGATTTCGCGAGCTCAGCCGCAGAAGGGGTTCACGCGCTCGTCGTGCATCTCGAGGCAGGCGAGGCCGCAGAACGTGAGGACGCGGCCGCCCTGCCACAGGCCCACGTAGCCGGCGTCGAAGGCGAGCGGCTTCGCACACGTCCGGCACGCCCGTTCGTGGGGGGCGGCCTGGGCCCAGTCGCTGCCGCAACCGGGACAGGACGTCCCGCCCGCGAGGCCCTCGTGGAGGACGACCTCGAGGCACGCATACGAGCATGTGGCCTTCGCGGCATCCTTCGCGATCGCGAGGATCGCGTGGCCGTCGTCCAGGGACGTGCCGCAGACGGCGCACTGGGTGATCGCGAGGACGGAGGCGGCCTTGCGGTCCGCGCCGCACACGGAGCACTCCCGGGACCGCAGGACGTTCGCGAAGTAGACCGCGTCCTCCATGCGGACGCACGACGGGAGCAGGCCGCCTTCAACCCTCGGTGCCTGCAATACGTACCACCGCGGCGGCCTCGGCCAGGTGTAGAAATCAACCTTGTTTAAGGTTGACTTGCACGGGACCCTCGTGGGATTCCTACGGTCTCCGCCCTCAGACGAGCCGCCGGCCGAGGAGGCCGCGGAGCCGGTCTGCCTTCTCCTTCATCCCGGCGCGGTCGTAGAACACGACGGCCTCCGCGAGATCGTCCCGCCAACGGTCCTCGTCCTGGATCGCCCGGCGGAGCTGGGCTTGCGCCTCCCACGCCGCGGCAACGCCCGCCCAGTCCTGCGCCGCCCCGAGGACGTCCTGCGCCTTCGTGAATGTGACGAACGCGAGGTCGAGCCGTCCCGTCTTCCCGTACAGCGAGGCGAGGTTCAGGAACGCCCACCCGCGGCCTTGCAGGGAGACGCGGTCGTTGCGGCGGTGGTACCGTTCCAGCGCGTCCATCAGGAAGGCTTCCGCCCGCGCGGTGTCCTGGCGGTTCGCCGCGTACACGCCCGCGGCGAGGAGGGCCTGCGCGATCACGTCCTCGTCGGCGCTCGCATGGGCGTCGTCCAAGGCCCCGTCCAGGGCCCCCCGGGCCTCGTCCCACCGCGCGAGCTCCATCAGCGCGTTCGCCCGGCGCAGCCGGGCCAGGGCGCGGAGCCGGCGTCCCGTGCGGTCGTCCGCCGCCACGGGGCCCAGGTCATCCAGGAGGCGCGCGTACAGCCCGTCCGCGGTCTCCCATTCGAGCCGCCGCTCGTGGGCCGCGCCCTCCTGGAGGCGGACCGAGAAGTCCCTGGGATCCATCATCGCCACGTCGCCGTGCGCGAGAGAGCCGCCGGCCCCATTTCGCCCTTTGCCCTTCGAACCGGCGCGGCGGAATCAGCGGGGCCGACCCGCCCGCTCCTCGACCAGGTGGAGCAGGGGGAATCCGACCATGAAGATCCCCAGGATCCCGATGGGCCAGATGCTCCACGTGATCGCGTGGGTCGTCGCGACGTCGATGAACGCGAAGAACCCCGCGAGGATGACCCACACGCCGATGGGATACCACCAGAGATGCGGCCTCGCCGGCGGGTACACCATGGGCGGCATGGGCGGGAGCGGCGGGCCTACGGGGGCCCGGGGCGGGGCGCCGGTGACGCTCGGCCTGGGCATCGTGGCCAGGTCCGCACCGCACTTCTCGCAGAACTTCGCATCCTCGTCGTTCCGAGCGCCGCACCGGCTGCAGTACATGCTCCGTTCACCTCAGGTCAATGCTCCCCGTCGTCGAGGCCAGGGTCACCGTGAACTGCATGGTCGCGGTGCCGTACGTCGACGCGTCCGGGGCGTAGAGGAGGGCGTTGGACGCCCCCGTGTACTTGGACGGGTCCGGGTTCACGCTGCCCGTGGTCACCGCGGAGGACACCTGGGCCGCGACCCCGTTCCCGCGCGTGAACGTGAACGTCACCGTGCCCGTGGTCGAGGTGCCCACGATCGCCACGGTGCCCGCGTGGGCCACGGTCTGGGTGATCCCGAGGGACACGCTGCCCGTGGTCGAGCGGCCCTGGAGGGACGCTCCCGCGGCGTACACCGCGTTCGTGGCCGTCAGGTGCACGCTCCCCGTGGTCACGTTCGCGAAGATCCCCGCGCCGGACACGACGACGCCCTCCGGGACGACGACGTCGATGTCCCCCGTCGTGGACGCGAGCCGCATGCCCACGGCCACGCCGGCCGACACGGTCACGACGATGTCGTGGCCGCCCAGGAAGAAGAGCCCCTGCACGCCCTTCGCGGCCACGCTGAACGCGACCTCGTTCCCGTTCGTCGCGTTGGACACGACCACGTCCCCGGGGTAGTGGCTCGAGAAGAGGCCACCCAGGTGGGTCACCTGGGCCTGGAGCAGGTAGCCCGGGTTCGAGGCGAACCCCACGGTCACATGCCCGACGTCGTCCGAGACGGACAGGTCTAGGGAGCTGATCCCCGCCCGCGCCGGGACCGTGTACGTGTCCGTGAACGTGGCCGTGCTCTGCAAGGCGACCGCCACGGGCAGGAGCAGGACCGCGGCGATGAGGAGGACCGCGCCCGCCACGAACGGCCGACGGTCGCGGCGGTCCGCCACGGCGAGGAACTGGAGGATCATGACCCCGCCCACGATGAACGCCGCGGAGAGGATGCCGACGAAGGACCAGGTCACGCGCCCGTTCGCGCCCAGGTCCAGCACGAGCAGGGCGATCGCCACGATCGCGAACACGCCGATCCCGTGCCACCACGTGCGGACCGGCGCGGGGCGGGGCACGACCGCCGCGGGCGGTGCGAACGGGGCCGGGGGGGCGGCCGGCGCCGCCGGGGTCGGGGCCGCGGGCGCGGGCCTCGGAGCCTTGGACAAGTCGAAGCCACAATACTTGCAGAACAGCGCCTCGTCGCTGTTCGTCGTGCCGCACGTCGGGCAGATCACGCGCCCCTGCCTCCGGCACGGCCACTCGGCGGGCGAGGGCTTGAATCTTTTCTCCTTTCGCTTCGCTCACGCGGGCGCCGCGAGGCGCTCCACGGCGGCCACGATCGTCTCCAGGTCCGCGGCGCCCACGCCGGGATGGACGGGGAGCTCGAACAGACGGCCCACGACGTCCTCCGCGACCGGGCAGCGGCTCCGCAGCCGCAACCCCTTCAGGGCGGGCTGCTTGTAGAGGGCCATGGAGTACGAGGCGCGCGAGCCCACGCCCGCCTCCGTCAACCGCTCCACGATCGCATCCCGGCGCAGCCGGAAGGACGGCTCCGCGCGGACGATGTACTGGTAGTACGCGTGGACCATCCAGTTGCCCTCCGCGGGCGGCACGAGACCTGCGATGCCTCCGAGGCCTTTCGTCAGGGCCTTCGCGTTCGCCCGGCGCCGCCGGACCCAGCCCTCCAGCTTGCGCAGCTGGACGAGGCCGATCGCCGCGGCGATCTCGGTCATCCGCAGGTTGTACCCGAGCGTCGCGTGGATGTACTTCGCCGTCTGCCCGTGGTCCCGGAGGAGGCGCGCGCGCTCCGCCACGGCGTCGTCGTCCGTGACGACCATGCCCCCCTCGCCGGTCGTCATGTTCTTCGTCGCGTAGAACGAGAAGCACGCGGAATCGCCGAGGTGGCCCGCCTTGCGGCCCTTGTACTCCGCGCCGTGGGCCTGGCACGCGTCCTCGAGGACGACCGCGCCGTGCTCCCGGGCGACCTCGAGCACGGGGTCCATGTCCACGGTCTGGCCGTACAGGTGGACGGGCATGACCGCCTTCGTCTTGCGCGTGACCTGGGCGGCGAGCTTGGACGGGTCCAGGTTGTACGACGCCCGATCGACGTCCGCGAACACGGGGACGGCGCCCGCCTGGAGGACGGTCGAGGCGGACGCGAAGAACGTGAGGGGCGGGATCACGACCTCGGCGCCCTTGCCGATCTTGTGCGCGAGGAGGGCGACCTGGAGCGCCGCGGTGCCGCTGGCCACGGCGATCCCGTGCTTGCGGCCCAGGTAGGCCGCGAAGGCCTTCTCGAACGCCTCCACCTTGGGGCCTTGGACGAGGCGCCCGGACTCCAGGACCTCCTTGACCGCCGCGAGCTCGTCCTCGCCGAGCTGCGGCCGGGCGATCGGGATCATGCGAAGGCGCGCAACGGGGGAGGGGGCTATGAAGCTTCGCCGCTCACGGCCGGCGGCGGGCGGAACGAGGCTTCGCGGGTCTGGCCCTTCTCGGGCGGAGCTCGGGGTACGTGCGGCCATCGCGGGCGCACCGCATCGCGCGGTCCAGGGGTCGGCCGCACTCGCACACCCAGCCGACCACCTTCGCGGGGACGCCGGCCACGAGGGCGTGGGCCGGGACGTCCTTGGTGACGACGGCTCCGGCCGCCACCATCGCGTGCCGACCGATCGATAGGCCGCACAGAATCGTGGCGTTCGCGCCGATGGAAGCGCCATCCTCGACCTTCGTCGGAATGACCTGCCAATCGCGGCTGACTGCGCGTGGGTACGTGTCGTTCGTAAAGCAGGCGTGGGGGCCGATGAACACGCGGTCACCGACCGTCAGGCCACGGTACAAGGTGGCGAAGTTCTGGATCTTGCAGTCGTCGCCCACGACGACATCCTTGTCGATGTAGACATCCTTGCCTACGTTGCAGCGGGCGCCGATCCGCGCGCCCTCGCGGACCTGGGCCCAGTGCCAGATCGAGGTGCCATCGCCGACGAAGGCTTGCGGGGAGACCTCGGCGGTTGGATGAATCCTGGTGCCCATCGGGCTCGGGATGCGCGGTAGACACACAAGTAACTTTGCGAGCCAAGAGGGGCCTACTTCATGATGCCGATGATGAAGCCGAGAAGGTAGGCGGCGACGCCGACGAAGCTCATCAGAATCAGGACCTCTCGCGGCTCGAGGCGGAACGAGGGCATGTACGCGGTCCGGATCTTCTCTACGTGCATCGATGGCTGTCGTTCGCCATGAGGGTTAAGAAGCTTGTCGCGCCGCTATCGCGGATGATACATCTGCACCACCCGGAGCGTTATCAGAGGGCAGAATATCGTCTATAGGGAAAAATAGGTGCTTGAGGGGATGGGCGAGGCGGTGGTCGAACGCTCCTGAGGTACCTCGTAGCCTCGGCTATCGCCGCGTTCCTGGCCACTTACCTGTTCCTACCGTGGCTCATTAGGAGCCTGCGAGGAACCACGGCCGTGGGGAAGGACCTCAACAAGCCGGACAAGCCTCTCGTGCCCGAGATGGGCGGCCTCGGCGTCATGCTCGGTTTCTACATCGGGGTCACGATACTTGTCGTATTCTCAGACCCCGCCGACGCTCCGGCTAGGCCGTACTTCTACGCCGCGCTGCTCGCCTCCCTCGGAGCAGGAGTCGTGGGCCTCTTGGACGACATGTTCGGGCTGCGGAAGCGGACGAAGGCCCTCCTTCCGTTCATCCTCGCCCTACCGCTAGGTGCAGCGGTTTACCAAACTGGGGATGTCTACCTGCTGGGCCTGAACATTGGGGTCATTATGGTCGTCGCCGTGGCGACTGGGATTACCAGCGCGGCCAATGCAGCGAACATGCTCGAAGGGCTAAACGGACTGGGAACCGGTCTGATGATCATCATGACCACCACGATGATCGCGCTCTCAAGTCTCATAGGGTCGAGCGAGGGCGCCTTTCTTCTGTTCCCGCTTCTGGGCAGTCTGCTTGCGTTCCTCTGGTACAACAGGTTTCCGGCGCGTGTGTTCCCGGGCGATTCGATGACCTTGTTCGCTGGCGCCACTATCGCAGCCGCGGCGATTGTGTCCTCCCCGTCGATGAAGACGCTTGCAGCCCTGCTCTTCCTCCCCATGATTGCCGAATTCGTCCTCAAGGCACGACTTGGGTTTCGAGGAGAGAACTTCGGCAGGCTCGGCTCAGATGGTAAGCTCCATCACGAAGGAAGCGTCGAATCTCTTACTCACATCGTGATGAGACACCGCCCGATGGAAGAGTGGCGGGTAGTTGCGATTCTCTGGAGCGTAGAGGCGATCCTCTGCGCTGCTGTTCTCGTGGTGGTGGCATTCTGGTCCTAACGCGAAGCAAGACGTTCGCCTCATCCGCGCAACAGGGCTCGAACGGCGAGCAGCGGAAAGTGTTGCGTGTGTGTCTAGCTGCCACACCTGGCGGGCATCTAGCAGAACTCGAAACGCTCATCAGCGCGTACGATCGCTGTGAGAGAGTCTTGGTGACGGTGGCCTCGCCTCATGCCCGATCCACGCTTCTGACGGTGAGGAAGAGGTATGTGAGACGTGTTGCCAGAAACCCCGCAAACCTGGTCCTGAACTTCCTCCAGAGTCTGAGGATAGTTCTTCAAGAAAGACCAGACGTCGTAGTCAGCACTGGTGCTGGTGACGTGTTCTCGATCTTGATGCTCGCGGCTTGCTTGGGAATCCCAGTTGTCTTTATGGAGAGCCTGGCGCGGGTCAGTGGTCCCTCTCTCACTGGCCGAATCATACGACACTGGTGTGATCTCACCATCGTTCCCTGGCCATCCCTTCGGGCGGCGTATCCGCACGCCATAGTCGTAACTCCGCCGATGCGGGGGGATGGTGCGAGGAGCCGTCCACCGACCAATCCCTCCATCATCGTCCTGACAGGCACCAGTGAGAGAGGATTCAATCGGCTTCTTCGGGAATTGGACTGTCTTATTGAACAAGACAAGCTATCGCCTCGCGTCTTCGCACAAATCGGCGATTCGACATATCGCCCGCGAAACTACAGATCCGAGCGCTACATTCCTCATGATCAGTTACTCCAACAGATTCGGAATTGTGACCTCGTGATTACGCACGATGGAGCCGGCAGTATCGGCGACGCACTGCGTGCAGGGAAGCCAACGATCGTGGTCCCGCGGAGGTCCGATATCGGCGAGCTGATCTACCACAGTGATCTGGAGCTGGCGAATCATCTCGCCTCCCTCGGTTGGATCTTCGTCGCAGACAATCCTGCCGATATTCCATCAGCCGTCGATCGAGCAGGTCTGAATCGCCCAAGCGCGTTGAACCTTGCTGGCGCTGAGGAATCTCAGGTGATTGCAGAGTTTCTTGACCGGCTTACTAGTCAGAAGAATCAGAATGCACCGCCCGCCTGAGAACAGGCACACCTTGGTTGCACCGGGTGGAGTCACGCTCCTCATCCATCGCTGCACGTCAAACGGATTCTAGATTCCATTGCGATCGCAGCTCGCAGAGACACCGGATCACGGAATCCCCGAAAGCCAGCATGACCTCGTCGGTCCGATTTCGTTAACATGAAACCTTCTCATCGAGCGCCTCCTCGGGGCTCCAATAAATCTGGATCCGGGCACGAGCTGCACGACCGAGCCACCAAAGCTCCCCAAGCTCCCTCAATCAACTTGGGCGTTGAAGCTGTTTGTAGACGTCGACAATCCGAGGACCTAGCTCGCTCCAGGAGTAGGGTCGTACCGTCTCCAACATGGCGCCCA
>DASQGG010000034.1 GCA_035632695.1 Thermoplasmata archaeon | reverse complement strand
TCGAGCTCGCCCGTGATGATGGGCTTCTTGTAGTACCGATTCCCGTAGGAGCGGACGAGGCCGGAGATCTCCATCCCCTCGAGGTTCTCCGCGAAGTACGTGGCCATGTCCCCGCGGTACTGCTCCCCGTCCACGAGGATGTCGATCCCGATGCCCTCCTGAAACCGAATCCACTCGGCCGTCGCCCTTTCGGAGAGTCCGCGAAGCTCCGCGGCCTTGAGCTTCCCGGCGGCCTCCTTGGCCCGCGCCGCGGTCAGGTAGTCCGGCTTCGGCAGGGACCCGACGCTCGTGGTCTCAAGTGCGCTCATGCGCCGCCTCCGATGCGCGTTGCGGCGGCAACCAGCACGGCGAGTTTCTGCCGAGCCTTCTCCCGTGGCAGGAACTCGAGCCCGTTCGACGGTGCGAGGTAGGAGCGATTGAGGTCGACCGAATCTTGGAGCCGCCGGACTCGGGCTGCGAGAGCCCTCGGATCCTCGAGCCGCGTGTTTCGGGCGTCGACCACGCCCAGGACGAGCGGTTTCTCGGACCCGCGTTTGACCAGTTGGCTCCAAGTCTTCGCTCCCTGCACGAGGTCGAGGAGAAAGGCATCCGCCGGGATCTCCAGGAGGTCACGGTAGATTCGGGCCACGTCTCCGAAGTACGTGGCCAAGATGAGTTCCGCGGTCCCCTTGCGGGAAGCGAGGCGCTCGAAGGTTTCGGCCACCAGGGGCAGGTCCTCCGGCTCGCGGGTCAGAATGGGCTCGTCCACCTGAATGTGGGCCGCGCCCGCGGCCTGGAGTGCGGCGACCTCCTCCGCGAGCGCGTCCGCGAACGCCAGGGCGAGCGCTCGCCGCTTCCCGTAGTGACGGTCGAGCGCCAGGCTCGCCAGGGTCACCGGGCCGGTCAGCACGGCCTTGACGGGAGCGTGGCACGCCTCCGCGGCGAACCGCCACTCGTCGACAAGGATCGGCCCTCGCCAGTCCAGGGTCGCGGTGACGATGGGCTGCCGGTAGTATGTGTTCGTGTCGAAGTACCGGACGAGGCCGCCGACCTCCACGCCGGCAAGCTTGCGGGCAAGGTGGCTCTGGCTGTCGTTCCACCGCACCAGGCCGTCCGTAACGAGATCAGCACCTGCTTCGGCTTGCTCCCGGAGGACCCCATGCACCGTGTCCTGCTCGGCCGCGAGCAGGTCTGCCTCCGTGGCTTCGCCCTTATCGAAGCGAGCAATCGCTCGGCGCAGCGCCTGCTCCTCGTGGGTGTCTCCAATCCGCGGATACGATCCAACCACCGTGGTGCGAACCATGTGAGGGTCCCGCCGCGGTTCCACAGGAGGCCGGGGATAAAAGGTTCTACATTCGGAAAGGAATAGTAATATGCCGACTCACTCACTTCGAGAGCGCCTCTTCGGTTTGCTCCTCGAGGAGCTTGACCTCACCCTGCTTGTTGATGTGGTAGAACCCCTGGAGGTCCTTGTACCCGATCTCCTCCATGTACAGGCAGTCCACGGGGCACACGTCCACGCATTGCTGGCAGCCGATGCACTTCGTGTAGTCGAACTCGGGAACCACGATGGGCTTGCCCTTGCGGTCGTTCGGGCCGTCGGGCATATCGATGCAGCGGGTCGGGCATTCCCGTTCGCACTTGCGGCAGCCGATGCAGACATCGGCCTCGACGATGGGATGCTCCCCCATGCGGTTGATGAGGACGGTCTCCTTGTCCGAGACCGCGTCGGGCATGCGCAGCTCCTCGCTGCGGTAATACAGGTCCTCGCGGGCGTAGTCCGCGTGCTCGAACTCCTGGGTGAAGTTCCAAGCGTCCGTGGGGCAGTACTCCATGCAGTTGCCGCAGAACAGGCAGTGGCCGATGTCCACGGCGGGACGCCGGATGATCTTCTTCATCTCGTCGAGCATTGCGCGGCTCGGATGGAGGTAGGGATCGTCCTTCTCGACCTCGTGGAACTCGAAGTAGATGCACTCGTTCGGGCACACCTTGGCGCACAGCTCGCAGCCGATGCACTTGTACCAATCGATGCTGTGCTGCCCGCGGAACGCGCTCGGGAGCTCGACCTTCTGGTACGGATACAGATGGGTCACGGGCTTGCGTCCGCCCGGGACGAGCTTGTTGACCACCGGGAGCGTGACCAGCGTGTTCTTGATCGCGGCGCCCAGGGGGCGGACGATACCGCGCACGGTCCCCGTGGGCCGAACCTCGGTCAGGTCAGTGTCGGACTTGGGGGACTTCATACGTGTAGTCTCCTTGGCGAAGGTCCATGAGCTCGCCCTCGCGCGCGCTGACCGTGCGTCCCTTCTTGGTCCGGATCCACCCGCTCCGCTCTGCCTTGATCTTCGCGCTGAGCTTGAGGAAACCGTCGATGAGCGCCTCGGGTCGCACGGGGCAGCCCGGGATGAAGACGTCCGTAGGGACGAACGTGTAGGAACCCTTCACGACGCTGTACGAGTCGTAGTAGGGGCCGCCGCAGATTGTGCACTCCCCCATGGCGATGACCCACTTGGGGTCCGCCATCTGCTCGTACAGCCGGCGCACGGCGGGACGGAGCTTGAGGGAGATCGGCCCGTTGAGCAGCAGGACATCACACTGGCGGGGCGAGCTCCGGTAGATCACGCCGAAGCGCTCGACGTCGTAGCGTGGGTCCGAGGTCGCCGCCATCTCGATGGCGCAGCACATGATCCCGAAGTGCAGGGGCCACGTCGAGTTCCGCTTGGCCCAGTTGAAGAACTCCCCGACCAGGCCCTGCTTCATCCTCTTGACCATGGCGCCACCGGGGCCACGCTTCAGCGGCGCGTCGATGTTCTCGTCGACCCACTTGAGGAAGTCCCTGGACCGCAGGCCGACGATGTTGGACTGCTCCGGCCTCTGGATCATGGCGGGTCCCTGGCGGCCTCCGGATGCCGCGACGCGCGGCGTAAACCGGTGGGCCTCTTAACCCTTGCCACGCAGGCCCGGGCTTAAAGGTTGGGCCGTGGTATCGCAGGGGCTCGCGCGACCCCGCGGGGCAGGGCAAGATGCCCGAATCGGTGGTCCTGCGGGAATCGAGCGCGTCCGGGATCGCGCACCTCGCGCTGCAAGCGTCGGGACGCCAGAGCCGTCTCAGCGCGCCCGCACCCGTCCAGATGACTCGGCGGGAACGAGATGGGCTCGCCACCCGTACCTTCGCACGACGGGGCGTCGACGAGACTCGATTGTCACCCAGGAGGGTGACAATCTTTTATGGCGCCGCCGAAGTGGAGCCGCCGCGGAGGGGCTTCGGACGCCGATCAACCAGGACCGCTTGCAGAAGCTGGAAGGGTTCGGGCTCACGGAGTACCAGGCCCGCGTGTACCTGGCCCTTCTCGACCTGGGAACCGCCACGGCGAGCGAGATCCCCGCGATTTCCCGCGTGCCTCGCACGCGAATCTACACGACCGTGCGGCAACTCCACGCCAAAGGGCTGGTCCAGATTCTGCCGGAGAGACCCGTGCGCTACCAGGCCGTGCCGTTCTCGCGGTACCTGAAGGCGCTCGCGACGGAGTACCGCCAGAAGGCCGTTCAGATCGCGGCGAACGCAGACGTGCTCGCGGAGGAGTTCAGCGTGACGCCGCTTGAAGTCCCCACGCGCCCGGGCCGGTTCGAGGCGATTTATGGGCGGAGGAACGTCCGCAATAAGCTCGTGGAGATGTACGAGGGCGCGGAGACGGAAATCATCGGGATCGGCTCCACGCACAGCCCGGCCCGCATCCTCCACGGTCTCGGCCAGCAAATCGAGGAGAAGGCGGCGCTCGGCCTGACCATCAAGTTCGCGTTCTTCACGACCCCGGACAACGAGCCCGACATTGCGGCCCTCAGCCGCCATTCCGAGATCCGCCACATCGACTTCTTCACCCCCGTGTGTCGGCACGGGGTGGACGGCCAACAGTTCCTCATGAGCCACCCGATCCCCGACGACGATTCGGGGTTCCGGGGCGAGGACATCGCGATCTGGACGGACGACCCGGCGATCGCGGCGGCCATGGCCCAGATGGCGGAACGGATCTGGGAGATGGGCAAGCGCACGAACCCACGGCCGCGGGAGAGCGTACTGCCGCCCCGGATCATGCCGAAGGCGGGACCGTAAGGCGGCCGAAGAGCTTCCGCAGGTCGGTCAAGGGCTCTCCGTTCGGTCCCGCGACCCGCTGCTCCGCGGGCGGGTGCTGGAAGTACGTTGGGATGCGCTGGCGGATGCGCTCCCCCATGTCCGGCACGTGCTCGTTGTTGTAGAACACGCCGATCGGGATCCGGTCGCCCCACTCGAGCGCCTTCTCGAGGGCTTGCTTCGCCTTGGCCTCGATGTCCGTAGGCTCGTGGACCACGGGGTCGAACCCCTCGGTCTCGAGCTTGTAGACCCGCGGTAGGGGCTTGCCCCCGTTCAGGTCGGCGCGGTCCTCGCCCCCGTACCACTCCTTCGTGTTGATGTCGTTGTAGGTCGGGCAGGGCTGGAGGACGTCCAGGAACGCGTACCCCTGGTGGCGCACACCCTGGACGATCAGGTCCTTGAGATGCTTCACGTCGTACGAGTAGCCGCGGCCGACCCACGTCGCGCCCGCGGCGAGGGCGAGCCAGATCGGGTTCACGGCCTCGTTGATGTTCGGGTGGGCCAGGGACTTCGTCTGGACGCCGAGCTTGAGCGTGGGCGAGGCCTGTCCCTTGGTCAGACCGTACACCCCGTTGTCGTACAGGATGTAGAGCATGTCCAGGTTCCTCCGGCCCGCGTTCACGAAGTGCGCGCCGCCGATCCCCATGCCGTCCCCGTCGCCGCCCACGGCGATGACCTCGAGGTTCGGGTTCGCCAGCTTGATCCCCTGGGCCACGGGCAGGACGCGGCCGTGCAACGTGTGGATCCCGTACGTCTTGATGTAGTGGATCGTCTTCGCGGAGCAGCCGATCCCGGAGACCATGGCCACGCGGTACGGGTCGAGCTTCATCTCCGCGAGGGCCATCTGGACCGTGCGGAGAATGCCAAAGTCCCCGCACCCCGGGCACCAGTCGTTGTGGACCTCCGTGGCGAAGTCCGCGGCCTTGAGGACCTGCTCAAGCGCCATGGGTGAGCACCGTCCTGTGCGGGGCCTGGTTGCGGATGATCGCCTTGATCGCGTCGTGGACCTCAGTGTTGGACATGGGGCGGCCGTTGTACTTGACGACCAGGTGGGTCGGCTCGATGCCCGTGCGCTCCCGGATCAGGCCGCCCAGCTGCGCGCTGAAGTTCATCTCGATGTCCACGCGATGCTTCGCCTTGGCCAGGTACGCGAGGACCGCCTCGGAGGGGAAGGGATTCAGCAGGCGGAGCTGGAGGAAGCCCACGGACTCCTTCTCGGCGAGGAGCCGGTCGAGCGCGTCCAGGATGGGGCCCTTCGTGGAACCCCAGCTCACGAGCACGGTCTCCGCGTCCTTGGCGCCGAAATAGTGGTACTTCACGGAATCCGGGATCTCCTTCCCGGCAAGCTGCAGCTTCGCCTCCCGTTTCTCCATCATCATGTCCCGAAGCCCAGGGTCCTCCGTGATGTGACCCGTCTCGTCGTGCTCGTCGCCCGTGTTCCAGAACAGAGTGCCGTGCTGGCCGACCACCGCCCGCGGGGAAATGGGGTTGTCTCCGAGCTCGAAGCGGTGGTACGGGTGCTCGGGACCGAAGCCGTTCCCGTCGACGACCATGCGGCCGCGGTCGATGCGCAAGTCCGTCAGATCGGGCATGGGGACCGTGCCGCTGTTGTTCGCGAGCGCCTTGTCCACCATGTGGATCACGGGCATCTGGTAGCGCTCCGCGTAGTTGAAGGCGAGGAGGCCGTCCCGGATCATCTCCTCGAAGTCGCCCGAGGCGAGGAGGATCCGGGGGCTGTCGCCGTGCCCGGCGTGCAGGGCGAACCGGAGGTCGCCCTGTTCATGGCGGGTCGGCATGCCCGTGCTTGGGCCCGCCCGCTGGTACAGTGTGATGACCACCGGAATCTCGTTGATCGACGAGTACCCGATGCCCTCCATCATGAGACAAAAACCGGGGCCCGAGGTCGCCGTCGCGGCCCGCGCGCCCGTGAGGGCCGCGCCGATGGCCATCGTGATCGCGGCGATCTCGTCCTCCGTCTGCACGACGAGGACCGAGGCCCCCTTCTCCTTGACGAAGGAGGCGTCCTCGAGCTCGGGCACGTTGTGGCCGTCCAGGTCCAGGACCTCGTTGGCCTCCAGGAACTCGCTCTCGTCGGAGGCCGGTGTGATCGGGTAGTACGTCTGGACGCGCAGCCCCCCGTAGAGCTTCCCCAGGGCGCCCGCCTGGCTGCCCGTGAGGAAGAGCCGCGGCTCCTTCCGCGCCATCTTGGTCAGGGGGTAGCCGAAGTCCGGGGCGAGCGTCTTCCCGATCTCGTACGCCCTCCGCGCACCTGCGGCGTTCATGTCGACGGTGGCCTTCTTGTTCCGGAACACATCGTTCAGGGCCTGGATCGTGTAGTCGAAGGGGAGGCCCACGACGCCGAGGGACGCGCCGACCGCGAGCATGTTGATCATCCGCGCGATCTTGCTCAGCGCGTCGACGTGGAACTCGTCCGCAATCTGCTCGAGGAGATCGTTGTAGGGAATCGGGATCAAGGTCACGCCGCGCTGGCTCGCCGCCTTGAGCAGGTCGTCGAGCGTCTCGCCCACGCCCCGGGCAATCAGGTACGTCTTGAGTTCATCCTTGAGGCGATGCTCGATCGTCGGGATGTCCGAGACCTTCGTCTTCCCCTGGCTCGGGTCGTAGATGATCGCGCCGTCGTCGACGACCTCCCGCGCGTGGCGAAACGCGGTCTCCGCGTCGAACGTCGCGAGCAGGTGGATGTCGTCGATGTGGGACCGCACGACGTGGGAGGACGCCCGTACGGTGAAGTAGGAGTGCTCGCCCTTGATGTTCGAGTAGTACTCGCGCTTCCCGAACACGTTCAGGCCCGCATGGGCGCAGGCCCGCGCGAAGGCATTCGCTGAGGAATCCACGCCGCTCCCCTGGGCACCACCGATCATCCAGGAGAGGTCATTGGTTCTGGGGGTCTTCGCGCTCATAGGATCACGAGGCTCGAGACACAATTCCGCGGTCGTCCGCCGCGGGTCGGCGATGGGGCGAGGGGTTCTTGAACGATTCGAGCCAAAAGCCCTGCGACTGCCAGGACCACCACTCGATCGTGCACGCTCGTCCCTGGGCTAACGCACATGGTCGCGCCTTACAAAGCTTTTGTCTCATTTTTCAAAAGCTGAGACCGGGAGAGCGCGAACCGAAATTTCCCGAGGCGGTGGTCTCTCACGGTGGGCTCGGCGTGGCAACCTTTGGCGCGCGACCCCGTGGCAGCGTGAGTTGCTGCATGAAGTCCTCCATGAACTGGAAGCGGTTCCGGAGCGTGACCTCGCTGACGCCGGCGACTTTGGCGATCGCTTTCTGAGGCCGACGTTCGCCGCACGAGAGGGACGCGAGGTAGATGGCGGCCGCGGCGGTTCCCGCAGGGGAGAGGGACATGGAGCTGTCGACCTTCTCCAGCTCCTTGAGGATCTTGAGCGCCTCGGTCTGCACGTTGTTGCTCAAGCTCAGCTTGGAGCAGAACCGGCTCACATAGTCCGTGGGATGGGATGGCGGCACGCGTAGGGTCAAGGTGCGGAGGAGCGCACCGTACGCCTTGCCGATCGTCTTCTTGCGCACGCCGGTGACCTGTTGCAGCTCGTCCAACGTGCGGGGCACGCCGTCGATCCGGCACGCCGCGTAGACCGCAGCCGCCACGATGCCTTCGATGGACCGCCCGCGGACGAGTCCCTTCTCGAGCGCTTTCTTGCAGATGAAACCCGCCTCATCCTTCACGGGCCGGGGGAGGCCCATCAGGGAGGCCACCCGGTCGAGCGCACGGATGGTCTCGGGCAGGCTGCGCTCCCCGGGGCGGGAGTGGCCCGAGTGGCGCTGGAGCTTCCGCATGCGGTAGAACTTCTCCCGCTCTCGGAGCGGGATCGTGTTCCCCCGGGCGTCCTTGTTCGCGAGGGGGATGACCGTGGTCAGGCCGGACGAGCCCGCCACGTAGCTCCGCGGCGCGCCCGTGCGGGCGAGCCGATCGTTCTCCTCGACCGAGTAGGCGGACCATTCGGGGCCCTCATCGATCGTGCTGTCCCGGATGACGAGGCCGCAGGAGTCGCAGACGAGCTCCCCGCGGGTATAGTCTAGCACCAGATGGTCGCTCTTGCATTCGGGGCAGGTCCGGTCCTCGTCGACGACCGGGTCCGCCCGGGGCACGCTGGGCACGCTTGATTCCCCCACTCACTTGCTGCCCTCCGCCAATATAACGGGATTATAAGAGTGCTTGTCATCCTTTGTGGTGACAAGCATTCAGGGCCGCGGGTCGGTTCGAAGAATGGACCACTGGAAGCGCGCCCATGGACGGGTCTCAAGCCACGGCGAGCTTCTTGGCCCAGACCTCTTGGCCTTCCTTGAACACGTCCCGGCCCTTCGTGTCGTTGGCCACGATCGCGGGGAAATCCTCTACCCGGAACTCCCAGAGGGCTTCCGTTCCCAGTTCGGGGTAGGCGATCACCTTCGCGGACTTGATCCGCTGCGACAGGGTCGCGCCGAGGCCGCCCACCGCGATCAAGTAGACGGCCCTGTGCCTGACGAGGCTGTCGATCACGGCCTGGTTGCGGTTCCCCTTGCCCACGGTCGCCTTCACGCCGTACTCGTACATCCGCGGCGCGTAGGCGTCCATGCGCAGGGACGTCGTCGGCCCCGCGGCCCCGATTGGGCGGCCGGGCGGGGCCGGCGTCGGGCCCACGTAGTACACGATATGCCCGCGGAGGTCCACGGGCAGCGGCCTGCCCGCGTCGAGCAAGTCGACCATCTTCTTGTGCGCGGCGTCCCGCGCTCCGTATAGGAGGCCCGTGATGGTCACGGGATCGCCGATGGAAAGGGTTGCGACGTCTGCATCCTTGAGAGGGGGTCGCAGCTCGATCCGGTCGCTCACAGGACCGCCTCCTTGTGGCGGTGCGCGTGGCAGTCGATGTTCACCGCGACGGGCAGGGCGCCGATGTGGCAGGACTTCGCCTCGATGTGCAGGGCGAGGGCGGTCGTCCCGCCCCCAAGTCCCTGCGGGCCCACGCCGAGTCGGTTCACGGCCGCGAGCCATTCCTTCTCGAGGTTAGCGTAATAGGGGTCCGGGTTCGGCGATCCGAGCGGGCGGTACAGCGCCTTTTTCGCGAGCAGCGTGACCTCCTCGGAGTTCCCACCGATCCCCATGCCCAGCACGAGCGGCGGACAGGCGTTCGGCCCGGCGGCCTTCACGGTCTCCAGCAGGAATGCCTTGGTGCCCTCCACGCCCGCGGACGGGCTCATGATCTTCGTCTTAGACATGTTCTCCGCGCCCGTGCCTTTTGCACCGACGACGATCCTCAAGTGGTCGCCGGGGACGAGGTCGAGGTGGACCATGGCGGGTGTGTTGTCGCCCGTGTTCCCGCGGCGGAGCGGGTCCTTGACGAGGGAGGCTCGGAGGTACTGCTCCTTCCACGCCTCGCGGACACCCTGGTTCACGGCGTCGAGGAGCCCGGGCTTGTCGAAACGTACGTCCTCGCCGAGCTCCAGGAACACCACGGCGATGCCCGTGTCCTGACACATGGGGAGGTTCTCGCGCTGGGCGAGTTCGGAGTTGTCCACGAGCATCGCGAGGATTTCGCGCCCCTGCGGCGAGGGCTCCTCCTTCGCCGCCCGCACGAAGGCGGCCTTGAGCTCGGGGTTGATGACGACGCATGCCTGCTTGTACAGGTCCCGCACCGTCCGGCGAACCTGATCCGTGGAAATCACGCGCAACGCGCTCCGCCTCGCGCCCCGTTGCGGCCGTCGCCGAGATGAACCCTCGGCCCGTGGAATACATATTTCCCATCGCGAGTGGGCAAGGTTAATACGCCCTGTTCCCTGTCGGAAATCCGGGGCTCGTCATGACGGAGTATCGAGTCGAGAAGGACTTCCTCGGGGAACTCAAGGTCCCTAAGACCGCGTACTGGGGCGTCCAGACGCAACGCGCGATTGAGAACTTCCCGATCAGCGGGATCCGCTTCGGCCGGCGGTTCATCTACTCCCTGGGCCTCATCAAGATGGCTTCCGCCCAGACGAACATGGAGCTGGGGCTGCTGGACTCCAAGATCGGCAAGGCGATCGTCCAAGCGTCCCAGGAGGTCATGGACGGGAAGCTCGACGAGCAGTTCCCCCTCGACATCTACCAGACCGGGAGCGGCACGTCGACGAACATGAACGCGAACGAGGTCATCGCGAACCGCGCGAACGAGATCCTGGGCACCGCGCTCGGCGAGAAGGGGGCCGTCCATCCGAACGACCACGTGAACATGGGCCAGTCGTCGAACGACGTGATCCCGACCGCGATCCACGTAGCCGCGGTCATCGCCATCGACCAGGACCTGCTGCCCGCCCTCCGGGAACTCGAGGAGAGCCTGGCGCGCAAAGCGAAGGAGTTCGATCCCATTGTCAAGTCGGGCCGCACGCACCTCATGGATGCCACGCCCATCCGCCTGGGCCAGGAGTTCTCCGGCTACCAGTCCCAGATCGACCACGGCATCCGCCGCGTGACCGCGTCGCGGGCGTCCCTCACGGAGCTCGCGATCGGCGGGACCGCCGTGGGCACGGGGATCAACAGCCATCCCGACTTCCCCGGACGCGTGGTCGAGAAGATCGGCGGCGCGACGAACGCGAAGTTCCGGGTCGCGGAGAACCATTTCGAGGCCCAGATGGCCCAAGACTCCCTCGTGGAGGCGAGCGGCGCGATCCGTACGGTCGCGGTCTCCATGCTCAAGATCGCGAACGACCTACGCTGGCTCTCGTCGGGCCCGCATACGGGACTCCGGGAAATCAACCTCCCCGCGGTCCAACCGGGTTCGTCGATCATGCCCGGAAAGGTGAACCCCGTGATCCCCGAGGCGGTCATGCAGGTCGCGGTCACCGCGATCGGGAATGACGCAACGGTGACCATCGCGAACACGCACTCGAACCTGGACCTGTGCACGATGATGCCGGTCATGTCCCACCGGCTCCAGCAGAACATCGAGCTCCTGTCCAACGTGGCCAGGGTGTTCGCGCACAAGTGCATCGACGGCATCACCGCGAACGTGGACCTCCTGCTCAAGTACGCGGAGTCGAGCCCGGCCATTTCGACGAAGCTCAACCCGCTGATCGGGTACGAGAGGGCCGCGGAGATCGCGAAGGAAGCGGGCAAGACGGGCAAGTCGGTCAAGCAGATCGCGATCGAGAAGGGGATCCTGAAGCCCGAGGAGGCGGAGAAGGTCCTCGACCCGAAGCACCTGACCGCGCCAAGCAAGGACCTCCTCGGCAGCGGCGGCGGCTGAGCTTCCACCGCAGTCGTGGCAACCTATTGACCGCCTACCCGCCCACCAGCTTGGCGGTGTCGATCTGGGCCTTCTGCAGCCGACCCGAGTAGTCCACGTAGATCGTCTTCCAGTACGTGAATTCCTCCAGGGCCGTCGTGCCCGCCTCCCGGGTGTCTGTGGGCCCCGTCTCTTTCGTCCCGCCGAAAGGCAGCTGAACCTCCGCGCCAATCGTGGGCGCGTTCACGTAGGTAATCCCCGCCTCGAGATCCTGCATGGCCCGGAACGCCCAGAGCAAATCGTTCGTGTAGATGGACGAGCTGAGGCCGTACTTCACGGAATTCGCGATCGCGACGGCGTCTTC
>DASQGG010000033.1 GCA_035632695.1 Thermoplasmata archaeon | reverse complement strand
CATACGAGATCGAAGTGCGTGATCGTGCCGTCGTCGTTCCCCGCGAGGACGAAACGCACTTCCTTCTCGCCGCAGCGAGCCCGGCCGTCCGCCTCATTCCCCCGCTGGTCCTCCAGGAACAGGAAATCCACCCTCGGCCATGCGGTCTTCTCCTTGACCTTGGCCACCGCGTTCTCCCACGCGTCCGCGCACAGGGAGCAACAGAAGAAGCGGTTCGCGCCCTCCGTCTCGCGCCAGTAGTTCCCCCAGGAGCTCCCGCAGAGGGCGCAGCCCGCGTCCTTGGATTCGCCGGGGACCGGGTCGGTCACGTCTTCGCCTCCAGGATCTCGCGCCGGCGCTCCGCGATCGCTTCCATGTAAAGGCCCATGTCCGCCATCGAGCGGCGGAACGTCACGAGGACCGCGTCCGGGGTGGAGTCCGTCGCCGCGTACTTCGCCACGAGATCCGCCGCGCGACCCGCGTGGGCCGTGTCCGCGGCCGTGGTCGAGAGCCAGAGGCGCGTCGCCGGGCCGAACGCGCCCTTCTCGAGGAAGCTCCGGTCGCTCACGATGGAGGGCATCGCGAAGTCCGGGTGCTGCTTGAGGCGCTGGTCCGCGAGCATCTCCGTGCCATGGACCGCCGCCATGGCCTCCACCCAGGGCCGGTCGCGCACGATCGCGTACCAGTCGTCGATCGCCCGCTGCATCTTCGGGTGGGCGCGTCCATGGTCGATCGCCTCGTCGTTCCAGCCGCTCTCCCGGCACGCCTGCCGCACGATCACGTAGTGCCCTCCGCCCACGGCCGGATCATGGACCAGTTCGTCGTGGAGGTTGTCGATCTCGTACTCCCAGACGTCCTGGTGGGGGCACCGCGCGACGATCGCGCCGCACCACCGCGGGAAGGCTTGCAGGAAGCGCCAGTGCTCGATGGTCACGGCCTTCACGTACGCGGCGTCGGGCGCGTAGAGGATGCGCATGGCCTCCGGTGCGTCCTTCGAGTAGAAGGCGCGTACGACGATCGTCCGCAGCTGATCTTGCAGGGACCCCCAGGCTTCACCCATGCCATCGCCCCGTACCGCTTCGCGCGGGCAAGCCATGAACGTTCCCGTCGATGAAGTTGATGAATTGACCGCCGTCGAAGCCGGGTGGCGACCGACCGAGCGGCCGCTCCATCCGGACCCAGGTACCTCGACCCGCAGACGCTCCGGGCGAATCCGGAAGCCCGACGGAAGCGGCGCCTCCTCGAGCGCGTCCGGCGCGCCTTCGCCTAACGCGTCCGCCGAGGCCGTCTTCCGCCAAGTCCCGGTCGAACCACGCCTAGTCGGGCACGGACCTCGTCGGCGATTGGTTCGAACGGCGGGACCTGGCCCAGCAGGGACCCGAGATCCCTTGCCCACGCCGGTCGCGCGGAAGCGATCCCTTTCTCCAGCCCCGACGCGGTGAACCGCCGGCGGTAGAGGCCCATCTTGAGGTCCAAGAGTTCACGAGGCGCGGTCGCTCCCCGCACAAGGAGGAAGTGCACGTCGTACAGGTCCCGCGGCTTCCCACGGACCAGGAGGGCGCGGACCTTCTCCGCGAGGAGATGGTCTTTCGTCAGGACACGAAGGACGAGCTGGGGTACGTCGGCGTACGGCGTCCGAGGCACGAACACCTCCTCGGTCGCCACGGTCTCGTGCCGCAGGCTGACCTCGAGGCGGATCCCGGCCCGGCTTCGCGGGTCCCCCGTGTACAGGGGGCCTTCCGACCGCAGGATGGCCGCGAGGCCCTCCCGGGTCGGACGCCGCACGACCTCGGCCCGAATGCCGTAATCCGCGAGTCGGCGGGCCGCAGCCCTCACATGGTCCAGGGCCTCGGACATTTCGCCGTCCGCGTTGAAGTCGAGATCCTCGGAGTAGCGCGGGCTCCCGTAGGCGATCCGCAGGCAGGTGCCCCCCTTGAACGCCAGCGGCCCGTGCCCGCCATGGCGCAGGAAGAGGTGCTGGAGGTAGTCCCACTCCACCACATGGAGCGGGACGCCCTCCCGCCGCGCGATGACCTCGAGTTGCGTACGCGCGAGCATCAGGCCGCCTCCGGGAGGTTGTCGAGCACCCGCCAGCGCGAGTCGTAGCAACCCCGTCGGGGGCCGCGGGGGTCGAGCTTCACGTAGACGGAAGAGCTCGCCGGCCGGAGGGACTCCGAGGCGATGCCCGACCGTTCGAGGAGGTATCCGAGGCGGGAGGCGAGACTCCGGACGCCCGTGCGCATGGCGTAGCTCTCGAGTTTCGATCGATCCAGGCCGGGCAGGGCCTCCCGCAGCGCCGAGGCCACGAGCTCCATCCCGCCCGAGTGCTCCGGGAGGAGGAGGGAGTCGACGATCGCCTTCTCCGGCTCCGCCATCGGGAACTCCAGGTTCCCTTGGCGGACGGCCGCATAGCCGAAGAATCGCGAGGGCCGAAGCCGGACGAACCGCACGGAGACCGCCCCCATGACCTTTCGACCCGACCGCCTCGTCGTCGCCACGAAGATCACGCGAGGCGCCTGCTCGGTCCATCCGTAGTAGGCCAAGGCGCTCCAGAAGCCTACGTACGAGGGCTCCACGATCCGCGTGGCAAGGAAGAAGGGCTGGCCCAGGGCGGTTCCCTCTCCCGGGCCGCCGACGACGTATCGACCCCGGGCAATCCGGTGGAGGAGCCCCGAACCCACGAGCCGGTGAAGGACCTGGTAGCCTCGAGTTCGAGTGAGTCCGAAGAGGCGACTGAACTCCTCGTCGCGGAAGGAGGTGACCTGGAGCTCTGCAAGGCGGCGGATTATGTATGTCGATGTGATATTCTTCATCAATATAGCAAGGATTTGATAACAAGATACATATATCAAGCTTTCTCCAGGGAGAGGGGACGCGAGAATCACTCCGTGGGCGGGGCGGGAAGCTCAAGGGCGTCGCGCTCGGTGCTATCCGAAAGCTGTCGATCGGGCCTCGCGCAAGGCGATGATGACCGGGTTGAACGCCCTCAGGCGACCGTCATCGTCCCCCGCATGAACCCCGGGGTCACCATGGACACCGGATCGCAGGGGGCCATGCACATCCACGCGTAGTCTCCGCGCGCGTCCACGTGCACGGTGAAGGTGACGATCGCGGGCCGCCGGCCTTGTGCCGGAGGAATCGGCACGTTGATCCCCAGCGCATGGACCGTGAACGTGTGGGTCACGTTGCGCCCGCTCGTCGCGGCTCCCGTCACATCCCGGACTCCGGCCACGACGGCGAGCGCGTCCGGGATCGGGTTCGTCGCGTTGTCGTAGTTCGTGACCGTGAACATGACGTCGGCCCCGGCAGGAATCGTGAAGTTCGCGGGGAACACCTCGTCCAGCCCGCTGTACGGGTTGAAGGCCATGCTCAGGTAGATGTGCGTCAGCGTGGGAGGGTTGCTCTCGTCGATGGCGCGGTCCAAGTTGAGACCCACGGCGAGAATCGCGCCCAGGAGAACCCCGAGAACGACGATGATTCCCGCGGCCAGAACCAGCCCCTTCCTTCCGGTGGGCCGAGACGTTGCTCTTCTCGGGTCAGGACTCATGCTTCGCTCCGACGCTCCGCTTTCCTATCCACAATGGCGGTCGTGGACGGGCCATTGCGCCTATGGAGGCTCTCTGTAAAGAACCTGCCGCGCCGTCCGCCAGCGCGATGCGATTGGGATCGCGACGATGGACAAGGAGTAGCCCATGTTGTCCGCGGCCGTCATCGCCAGGTAGAGGACGAACCTCCGGTTGCCGAGGACCGCGCGGTAGCTCACGAGGACCGGACCGGGTAACGATCGGTGACGGATTTGGGCTTGCCCGGTCCTGGCCGCCCCACCGTCCTCCCGGAGGCCCCGCCGGACACGCCCGACGCCGCAGGCGGGTTCGGGCGCGCGGGCCGGGACATCGGCACGGGGCGGATACCCAGACGGCCAGCGGGATCTCGACGCGCGAGGGGTTCGTTGGGGTCGCCGGGAGACGACTCGGCCGACCCTCACCGGTACCCGAAGATCCGGTCGTAGTCCTTGTGCGAGAGGATTTCCAGGATCAGCACGACGGTCCCGGTCCCTGGGGACGACTGCACGGTGTAGATTCCGCGGAACGCCAGGGGAAGTTCGAAGCGCCAAGCGTTCGTCGGGTTCGCCGGAAGGCCGCTCCGAGGGCCGAGCTGAGGGGGGATGCGGTCCTTGGGGATTTGGTCCCCCGCGAAGGCATCCGACTTCAGGCGGCCGATCCACCACGAGAGTTGCTTCCGCTGCCTGGGCTGAAGCCCCTTCTCGGCGGCGAGGGCCCGGGGTCCCACGCGCACCTCGCTCGGGGTGAGCGGGGCCAGGTCATCGAACCTCCCACGCCTCGACGGCCTTCCAGAAGCCCGGTTCGGCGTTCAGGGTCCACATCACGCCCTTCGAGCCTTCCGTCACACAGCCGAGGCGCTTGTAGTGGTCGATCGCCTCCCGGAGCGTCTCGTGCATGACCTTACGGGGGAGGAGGGCCTTAATCCGGTTCAGGCTGAGCGGTTCGTCGTATTTCCGGAGCAGGGATTCGACCATGTGGACGGTCTCAAGGGTAGGCCCTTGTCGGTCGAGTTTCGGAGGAAGCGAGGGAACCTCCATGGGACCGAGTATGGAGTCATATAGTATATCAACTTATTCTTGCGGGTCGTGAACGGGCACCCGGTCGTCGGCGCCGCGCGGGAACTCGTCGGACGTCATTCCGCCGCGGCGGAGGGATTCAAGAGCCTGAAGGCGGCCGACAATCCCGCGGCCCTCCAAGACTGGCTGAAGGAGGGACTGGCGCCTCTCGTGAACAAGAGCGAGCAGGCCGCCCACCTGGTCGCCACGAGCATCCGCCTCGAGAAGGGCAAGAAGTCGAAGCCCTTCGGTTGGCGAGCGCACAAGGAGAAGTAACCCCGAGGGGAGCCGGAGCGCCAGCCCGTTTCCGCAGGAAGCCTGGCCTCGGACGAGAAAATGAGGACGGAGGGCCCGCAGGCCCTCGTCCCTTCACGCCTTCGTCAGGCTCGGCCGCGTCTCCGTCCGTCGGACTCCGTGGACCTTCTGGATCTCCCGGATCACGGACTGCTGCAGGGCGTTCGAGTCCTTCGCGCCGATGCGGGCGATCACGTTGTACTCGCCCGTCGTCCCGATGATCCGCTGGACGGACGGCACTTCTTGGAGCTCCTGCATGGCCCGCTCCGCGTCGACGGCCCGGATCAGGGTCCAGCCGTTGACGGGTTCTTCGGCCTCCTTCGTGCGGTGCCAATTCTCGAAGCCCGGGTGGGCCGTCGAACCCTCGCAGAACTCCTTCGCCTCGATCTCGGACTGGAACTTTCGCAGCTCGTCCATGGTCCGGAAGGCGCCCGTGACCGCGATGTCGTACGCGCCCATGACGGGCTCCGCACTCTTCACCTGCGGATGCCGCTGAAGTTCGCTCAGGGCACTCTCTACGCGGCCCGGCGTCACACGTAGGAAGAGGACACTCTCCTCTGACAAGTCAACCAAACAATCACCCCCTGCCCCCGCACCCCGCAGGGCCTACGCTTGTTGGGTGTGACACGTAATATCACGCGGGATAATGAGGGTTTCGGCCCGCCGCAAAGTCATCGATGGTACCCGAGATCCCCGACCTCGCGGGCGAACCGCTCTTGGGCGTGCGTCGCGGGCTCGCGGTTCTCTTGGAGGACCTCTGCCTGGGCGAGGTACGCCAAGGGCTTCCAGATCTCCCTCCCTTCGACCTCGATGACGACCCACTGGGACAGCGCTTCCGAGCCGCCGGCCCCGAGGCCCACGATGGCAATCCACGTGCCGTCGAGGATCTCCACGGCGCCCCCGGGATACAGGAACTTCAGGCGAACGCCATCTCCTCGCTCCAGGGACGGTGGCCCGGCGGACCCCGAGACCCTCCGACTACCGGGCACGGAAACCTCCCGGCGAAGGACGGTGCCGCGGCCGAACGGCTCCCGGAATCGAGCCCATCCGCCCGCGGAATCGACGAGAACCATGGAAAAAGCTTTGTCAAGGATGCCGAAGGGCCCTTCTCCTCCGACGGCGGCGCTGCGCAGCCGAACCCAGGCCCGGTGTGTTCGCACGGTTTCCGGGGAACGGTCACCGGTCGCGCCAGGGTCTCCGCGATTCCGAACCCATGACCGCCGTGCAACTCGACCTTTGTCAACGCTGTCCCGAGCCGCCCCGATCACCCGATTCGCATTCGAACCCGTTAGTGGGTGCTCAGATTAGGTTTACCATAGTATAAGTGCAGGATGGTGCTAGAGCCAGTCGAGGTAACATCATGACAACCGATCTGAACGGTGAGAGCATCATCCTTCTCAAGGTGGCGCCCGGCGGTGTCGAGAGAACGTTGAAGACGATCCGGGAGCAGCCCCACGTCACGAAGGCGGAGGCGGTCCTAGGCCAGCACGATGTGGCCGTCGAGGCCAGCTTCAAGAGCATGGACGAACTTCAAAAGTTCACGGCCCATGTCCAGGCGATGGACAGCGTCCGCGAACTCCGCGCGTACCCGGGACTCCAGAACTGGAAGAGCCCGGAGAAGAAGAGCCACCCGGCGAGCGCGTACGTGCTCATCCGGAGCCTCGACCCGGCGCGGTCCACGAGTGAGCTGAGCAAGCTCGCCGGCGTCGAGAACCTGATCGGCACGACCGGCGACTTGGACGTCATTGCCCGCATCGGGGCGGAGAACCGGAACGACATGTTCTCCTCGATCGTGAAGCGGGTCCAGGGCGTGTCCGGCGTGAAGTCCACCGAGACGCTGCCGACCTTCGAGCAGTTCTGAACATCTTCATGGGAAGAACCCCGAACGACCGGATCGCAATCCGGTCACCTTTCGTTTTCGTCGGTACTTGAGGAGATTTCAACGGCGTTGAGGAACATGCCTCCATGCCGGGTCGACAGGGAACGGACCTCGCTCATGCGGGGCCCAAGCTGCCGCCGATCCTCCGCGGTGAGCTCGACCTCCTCCGAGAGAACCGCTTGTGTGTAGGCTGGGTCCCTCACGGCAACCTGCGGGCACTCAAGGTTGAAGGGGCGCGCCGGCTTGGTCTGCAGGCGGGCGAGGCGGAGATCCTTGGACGTCGACGTGGACGCATACCTGGGTCGGATCGACTACCGCGGTTCCCGGGAGCCCACCCTCGCCACGCTGCGGGACCTGCACCTGGCCCATCTTCGGACCGTGCCCTTCGAGAACCTCGACATCCCGTTGGGCCGCCCCATCGTGCTGGACCCACGATCCCTCGAGCGGAAGATCGTGGAAGGGCGGCGCGGCGGGTACTGCTGCGAGCTCAACGGTCTCTTCGCCCTCCTCCTGCGGGGGCTCGGATTCCGGGTCGACATGCTCTCTGCCGGGGTCGCGAAGGCCGTCGGGGAGGGATTCACCCCGGAGTTCGACCACATGACCCTTCAGGTCCGCCTCGAGGAGCCCTGGCTCGCGGATGTGGGATTCGGAGAGCTCTTCCTGGGGCCTCTCCGGCTCGAGGCGAGGGACGAACAACCGGACGGCGGCAAGGGGTTCCGGATCACGGAGGATGGCCCGCGCCGAATCCTCTGGTCGCGCGACGACCACGCAGACTGGAACCCCGAGTACCGCTTCACGCTCCTGCCACGGCGCCTCGACGAGTTCGAGCCGAGGAACCGCTGGATGCAGACGTCGCCCGAGTCGCACTTCACCCAGAACGCGATCTGCAGCCGCGTCACCCCCGAGGGTCGGATCACGCTCAGCGGCTCCCGTCTCATCGTGACCACGGGCCGAGAGCGTTCGGAGCGCGTCCTGACGGACGCGGAACGGACCGCGGTCCTGCGGGATTCGTTCGGGATCGAACTCTGAGCGTCGGAGCGTCATGCGGGGACTTCGTCCTCGAAGCCCCAGCCGATCTCGAAGTGGAGGCAGGGGCAGTCCTCTTCGCGGCACTCCTCGCTTCCGGGGTGCAATTCCAGCCCGTGACCGCACGTGCACCGGAAGTCATGCATGCGTCCTTCCCCGGACCCCATATGGGCGTGCCGAGTGGTCGTGGGCGGCGATCCGGGTTCCTTCCACGGTCCCGAACTCCATGCCCCACGAACCCCTCAGGCTTCGATGGTCCGACGCACCCACTCGAGGAAGCGCGCGGCGTCCCGGAGGACCCGGTCCGCGTGGGACCGGGAAGCCCGGGCGCCGAGGTAGCCGAAGGTCGAGCGCTCGTCGAGGTCGCGCTTCAGGACGTCCCGCTGGGAGGCGTCCCCGAGGATCCGGACGACGTCCACATGCAGGCGCACGGCCTCGCGGTGGTCCAGGGACGCCACGACGCCGAGCACGTGCGCCGTGAGCGCGTCGTTCGCGTTGATCAGGGACTGGGCCGCGTCGAACCCGGCTGCGTTGTACCGGGCCTCTTCGAGGTTCGAGCGGGCGGACGCCAAGAACTCCCGCGCCTGCGCGAGGTACGCGGACGCCGCCTCGCGCCTCACCGTCCGAGCCACGGGGCCCTCCCGCGGAGGAGTTTACCCTCCGCGGCGATCGTCTCCAGGAGGGGATCGAACGCCGCGATCCGGCGGTCCACCTCGCGCTCCGTGAGGACGAGGGGCGAGACCGCGGCATCGAGACGGTCGAGCATGGACCCCGCCTCGCGAAGGATCGCCTCGGCCCGTCGCGGCTCGTCGACCACGACGAGGACGTCCACATCGCTGCGGGCGGAGGCCTCCCCCCGCGCCGCGGACCCGAAGAGGACGGCGGCCTTCAGGCCCTGGGAGGGGAGGGCGTCCGCGAACGACCGGGCGGCGCGGACGAGGGCGTCTGCCTCCTCGCGGAAGAGGGCCTTCAGCGCTCCCGCCAGGGGGTGTCTCTCGTTCAGCCGTACGGTGCGGGAGCGTCCGACGCGCTGCGTCGTCACGACTCGCGAGCCCAGGAGATCTTCGATCGCCGGGACGGTCGTGCCGAGGGAGAGACCGAGCGTCCGGGAGAGGTCGCGCAGGGTGTACGCCCGCCGGGGGTGTGCGCACAGTGCACGCAGGATCCGGACCTTCGCGCGCGAACCCACGAGATCCTCGAGCACGAGGTACCCATGGGAGCGGAGGTATTTCGATTTTTCGATTACATGAACGATTTTTCGAACGTGGCTCGTGGGCGATCCACGAGCCGCACCTCACCCAGAACCCGATCTGCAGCCGCGTCGCGCCCGAGGGTCGGATCACGCTCAGCGGCTCCCGTCTCATCGTGAGCACAGGTCGCGGGCGTTCGGAGCGCATCCTCACGCACGCGCAACGGACCGCGGTCCCGCGAGATTCGTTCGGGATCGAACTCTGAGCGTCAGGCGTTAAGCGGGGACTTCGTCCTCGAAGCCCCAGTCGATCTCGAAGTGGAGGCAGGAGCAGTCCCCTTCGCGACACGCATCGCTTCCCTGGTGCTCTTCAAGCCCGTGTCCGCAGGTGCACCGGAAGTCGTGCGTGAGTTCCTCCCCCGACACCGTATGGGCGTGCAGAGGGTCATGGGGGCGTACCCGGGTCCTTCAAGCTATGCTCGGGGCCGTTGCGGGTCCTTCGGTGGATCGGGACGAATGGCTGTTGGGATATCCAAACCGTCCGCGGTCCTCGCATGGATGGCCAAGGCGGAGCGGCGAGGCCCCGGTCTCCGAACCCTTAAGTGGCCCCGTTTCCGTTTCGATCCGACTGCATGTCGCGATTCGGGGAGCTCTTGGCCCGATACGGGGCGATGTCGAACGAGGAGCGGCAGCAGCTGTCGAGGCAACTCGAGGACGACGGGGTCTTCGGCTTCCCAATCCTGTTTCACGCCGCACGCCTGACGCACCAGGTCGAAGAGTACCGGCACTCCCCGGTTGCGGTTCGGCTCAAGGGGTTGCACGAGCTCCGGCAAGACACCCTGAATCGCAAGGAGGTTCTCTCGGAGGATGCGAAGGAGATGATGCGCGCCGCCCACGCAGGACATCCGAGCCATGAGCAATCCGATGAGGGGCTTCGTCGAGTCGATCGGCACATTGCGGACTTGAACGCCATCCTCGAATTCATCGATGAGGGCATCCGGAAGCTGGAGCTCGAGGAAGCCTAGCAGTGTGGGGGAGGCGAGTGTTCCCCGCGAAGGCACGCCTGGAACGCGCTCGACGAACTCTCGAGGCCATTCGGAAGGAGTCCGTCGGAAGTGGTCCGGGCGCGTATAGCGGGCGATGAGCAGGGAGGAACGATGCGCATCGAGCGCGCCTCCTTCGGCATCTTGGGACTCTTCTTCATCGCCGCCGGAGTCCTCCTTGGTGTCTATGGGCAGGGCCACGCGCCCGTCGCCGTGGTTGCGGTCGGGCTGTTCTATGTGGCAGCGGGGACCGCCGCGATTGCATGGAGTCTCAAGCCGAGACGATCGTGAAGGAGCGTGGCCGCCGCTCGGATCCCTAGGACGAGCGGACGAGCTGCGGGCCGAAGACCTGGGTGAGCTGGACGAGCCGATCGTACGCGGTTCGGTGGCGTAGCTTGACCGTGATGGGGTCTCCGCTCACCGGCGTAATCGTCATGTGGCCGGACCCCAGACCGGGTCGTTTGAGGTCGATCGCGCGGATCGCCTCGCGTCCGATGTCGAAGTCCTTGATTCCGTCGAGCATGGCAATGGTCCGGTCGCTCTCCTCGGGAGGCAGGCGGGGCATGAGCTCGCCGTGGACGAAGCCCGCGAGCGTGCCGCCGAGGGCGCCGCCGCCGTGGCTGCCCAGGTCGATCCCGATCACCCTCTCCGTGGTGAAGTACAGTCCGTACCCGATGTGGAATCCCTTCTCCAGGAAGCCCCCTGCGAATCCGCCGATGAATGTCTCGGCCATGCGGGCGACCTGCCGGCTTCCCTGGGAGTCGGCAGTCCGCGCAGGCCTGCGGATCGCATATAGCTTGTGCCGGAGGGCCGTGTTGGTCGCCGGGTCCGCCGCCTTCGCGGCGACGAGGGACTCGCACCGAGTGGGCCAAGCGAGGCTATAAGAATAACACCGTTATACCAGCGGCCCGGCGCACCATGCTCGCATACCTGCAACTCCTGCTGCTGGGGGCGATCGCGGGGTTCACGATCTTCCTCGGCCTGCCATTGGCGGCCCTGCAGCACGTGAGTGCGAACGTGAAGGGGTTCCTGAACGCGGTGGCCATGGGCATCCTCGTCTTCCTCATCGTCGACGTCTTCGCCCACGCCCTCGCGTCCGTGGAAGGCGCGACCCTCGGCGCGTACACGGGCACTGCGCCCCTGGGAGACGCCATGCTGGCCCTCGTCGCGCTGTTCGGTGGCCTCGCGGTCGGACTCCTCGGGCTGGTCTTCTACGAAACGAGGTACCTCGCGAGTCCGCGCGCCGGGGAACGCTCTCCCCAGGTGGACGCGTACCGCCTCGCGACGATGATCGCGATCGGCATCGGCGCGCACAACTTCAGCGAAGGGGTCGCGATCGGCCAATCCTATGCGTCGGGTTCCGTTGGCCTCGCGGTCCTCCTCATCATCGGGTTCGGGGCGCACAACTCGACCGAGGGCTTCGGGATCGCGGGTCCCCTGACGGGGCTCGCGAAGCGGCCGAGCGCCCGGTTCCTGATCACCGCGGGCCTGATCGGCGGCGGCCCCACGTTGCTCGGAACGATCCTGGGGAGCGTCTGGAGCTCGGCCTTCACCTACGTCCTGTTCCTCAGCCTGGCGGGTGGAGCCCTCGTGTACGTGACCCTGATGATGTACAACGTCGGGAGGCGACAGGCCGTGAACACGATTCTCATGGTGGGGATCTTCGTCGGGTTGGTCGCCGGGTTCGCCTCGGACCTCCTGGTCACCCTCGGCGGCGCCTGAGGGGCTGCCACCCGTTCAACGGACCGGAGGCCGCTCGGCGTCGAGACGCCCTCCAAGTCGCCATCGCGACCCGGGACGCTCCGCGGTCGAGGATCGTGGCGTGTCGGCCTCGGCCTCAGAACGTACGTGAGCAACCCCTCGAAGTCGCGGGAATGGTACTCGCGGCCCTTCGGGAAAGGCCCCGACTTGGAGCCCTTCCCCGGAGACGTGGAGTTCAAGATCGGCGGAGCTTGGGTGCAGATCGTGATCGGCCAGGTCCGGCCCTCGAGCCGGAACCTCCTGTTCGAAGTCCGAGACCTCTCCCGCGAGCGAGAGCGAATCCGGGAGGGCGGGATTGCAGCGACCGAGATTGAGACGGTTCCCAACGTGGTTCGCTACTTTGACGTGAAAGGCCCCGACGGCAACGCGATGCGGTCGTTCCAGGTCTTGACCTCCGACGTGAGCGTCACCGGTGTCCGCGACTGAGGCGGTGCCACCTCGAATGAACCCGGGCGGACGTGTCCCGCCGCACCCTGGCGATCAAGCCGTCCGGAGCTCGGCCACGGCAGCATCGATCCGTCGCTGGCGGGTCTCGGGTGCCGTGGCTGCCTCGATGTACTTGCAAAAGGACCTTATATCGCGTCCTATATCGGGCACGATATAAGAGGTGAATCCACAGCATGTACAGCTGCCATCACGGGCACGGACATGGATGCGACTGCGGCGGGAACTGGCACGAACCGGGCTACGGGTACGGGCGCAGCCCCGGCTACGGTCCTGGATACGGCCCGCAGTGGGCCTCTCGTCCGACGAAGGAGGAGTTCGTCCAGGATCTGGAGGCTTACAAGGCCGACCTTGAGGCGGAGATTCAAGCCCTCGAACGTCGGCTCCAGGCCCTGCGCTCCAAGCCGGAGTGAGGCGACGTGCCCGGGCATCACCACTGCCACTGCGGTCCCTTCCGCGTAGACATGGTCCCTCACGGGCTCCTGAAGCCCTACATCCTCCGGCTGCTCCTTGAGCGGCCCAGGCACGGCTTCGAGATCATGGAGGAGATGTACGAACGCACCCAGGGACTGTGGAGGCCCGGGCCGTCAGTGATTTACCCGACGTTGGAGCGGCTGGAATCGGAGGGCTATATCGAGGCTGTCGAGCGGCTGGGACTAGGGGAGAAGGCCGCGAGACCCTA
>DASQGG010000032.1 GCA_035632695.1 Thermoplasmata archaeon | reverse complement strand
AAGGCCACGTTATTCCACGTGTGGCTGTACGCCTTGCCCCAGTAGTTCGGGTACACTTTGATAACCGTCTGCGCGGCCTGCACGTACGTGTCGAGGTAGAACGGCCCCGTCCCGATCGTCTCGATGTAGGGGTTCGAGCAGCCCTCCGAGAGTCCGGCTTGGGCACATGTGTACGGCGTGAACGCCGTGTTGATGCCGCGGTCCCAGGTGTCCACAACGTTGCCGCTCGCGCCCGCGGACCAGTTGTTCAGGGCGTTGGGCATCATGTGGTTCTGCCAGATGTGCAAGGGGATGATCGGAACGACCATCGTGGCGTAGAAGAACAGCGCATAGGCGCCCTTCACCGCGTTCGCCCCCGTTCCCGTGTACACGGGCAGGAGCTGGAAGTTCACCGACGTAGCGGAGAGCTTCTTCACGGCCGTGTGAGACATGCACGCGTAGGGGAGGCTCGCAGGGGCCGTGCAGCCGGGCGTGGTCGCGTTCCACAGGGGGACCATGGGCTGGGGCCACCAGAGCGCCGGGTAGATGACCTGGGCGTTGGTGCTCCACGGCAGGGTCTGATACGAGAACACGACATCGTCCGCGCTCAGGGCCTGCCCATCGGTGAACGTGATCCCGGTGTGCAGGAAGACCGTGAAGTTCAGGAAGTCCGCGCTGTGGCACATCCCGTTGTACGGTCCCGGTATCGATGCGACCGATGGACAGTTGGCTGCTGGGATCGCCTGGTCGCTGGCCAAGTCCGAATACAGTTTCGAATCTGGGTCGTACGTGTACAGCGACTCAAAGTTATACTCTAGCATGTACGCTTTCCAAACCGAGTTCGTGGCCACGTCAAAGAAGTTCAGCGAGACCGCCGGGTTCTGCAGCCCGACGACGAGCTGAGTGTCAGAGGCTTGAGCGGACACGACGTTGGTTTGGACGAGCAACACAAAGCTCGCCGCGACCATCACAAAGACGATGATGACGGCGTGCAGAGTGTTCGAGCTAAGCCATTTCTTATTCATGCTCTTACTCCTCCACTTAAGCCTAGCCGCGGGAATGGATGAAAACCGTATAAATACGTTTGTAGCGTACGAAGAACGTCCCACACGTCGACATCGCAGCGACCCGAAATCTTGGGTTTTCATGGAGAAAACGGCTGCCGCATTGGTCCGAGAAACGCCATGCGCATGGACAGGCGGATTCGGACGCTCTTGGAACCCAGTCCTGCTCAACCCCAGATTCCCGAAATTTCGGTTCCACGGTACTCGGCATCCGGTCAGGAAGGGCGCGGGCTCGGTTAGGTCGTCAGGGCGCGGCAAGCCGACGACGATGCAGCGTCTTCGACCGAGCTGAGCCACCGCGCGCGAAGCATGATGTCGCTACGGAGGGCTCGCCACGCCGCCGCGACCTGGGGCTTCACGAGGGGGGTGAAGGCGAACCCGTAGCGGACGTCCATGAGCACGAGGGGCTCCGGCGCGGCGATCCCGAAATCGTGCCGAACCCCGTCCAAGGCCGCCTCGATCTCCTCAAGTCGCACCTCCTCGCGGGCGTAGGCGAGCATCGCGGCCACCACGCGACGGACCATGCCGCGGCGGAAGCTCCGCGCCCGGACGTCAATCGCCGCCACCTCGGGCGTCGGCGTCAGCGCCACTTGGCCGAGCGTCATCCGCGCGGGCCGGGGATCGGATGTAAACCAACCGAAATCGTGCTCTCCCTGGAAGACCTTGGCGGCCACGCGAAGCCGATCCAAGGACGGCGGGTCGACCAGGTGGTAGCGGTACCACCGCTCCTCCGCGCGACGCGGATGGAAGGAGTCCGGCACGGTCGCGAACGCCCACGCCCAAACGTCGTGCGCCTTGCCGTTGAACGCGCCGAGGACGGCCTCGGGGCGCAGCGTCGCGTTGAAGGCGATCACGTTCCCGACTGCGCTCACGCCGCGGTCGGTCCGACTCGCGCTCCGGAAGAAGGCCTCCTGGGGGTCCGTGAGCACACGGACCGCTTTCAGCGCGGCGAGGCACTCCCCCTCCACCGTGCGGGCGTGGGGTTGCCGCTGGTGCCCGTAGAACGCCCGACCGTCGTAGGCCACCTTGAGGGCGACGCGCATGCGAAGGTCATAGTATCTTGGATAATATAGCGCACCGATGCCCCGGATCCGAGTCGTCCTCGTCGAGGCGAAGAACGAAGGGAACGTAGGGGCGGTCGCGCGCGCGATGCGGAACTTCGCGGCCCGCGACCTCGTCCTTGTGAACCCCTGCCCGATCGGCGACGAGGCCTACAAGCGGGCCATGCACGGCGTGGAGATCCTCCAGGCCGCGAAGTCCGTGGAGTCCTTCGAGGCCGCCGTACGCGGGGCGGACTTCCTCGTGGGGACGTCCGGCATCGACACGCGCAGCGAGAAGCGGTTCGCCCGCATCTCCGTCACGCCCCGGGAGGCCGCGGCGCGGGTCGCGCCCCTCGCCGGCACCGTGGCCATCGCCCTGGGGCGCGAGGACTTCGGGCTGTCCGAGGGGGAACTCGCCCGGTGCGATCTCCTGGTCACGATCCCCGCCGCGCCCGACTACCCGATCCTGAACCTCTCCCATGCCGCGACGGTCGTCCTGTACGAGCTGTTCGCGGCGCGGGCAGCCGGCCGCGCCCGCCGCGAGGCTTCCGGCCTCGAGAAGGAGAAGCTCCACGAGGCGTTCGCCGCCCTGCTCGAAGCGACGGACTACCCCGAGCACAAGCGCGCGCGGACGAAAATCATGTTCCGGCGGCTCATGGGCCGGGCCGTGCCCAGCGCGTGGGAATTCCACGCCCTCATGGGCGTCCTCCAGCGTGCCACGAAGCGCATCGCGCGTCTGGAACGCGTTCGGTGACGGGGGCGGATCACAGGGTGGCGCCGATGTGGAGGCTCCGGTCCGTCTTCTCCATGCTCCGGCGGGCGTCCTTTTCGAGGGACATCAGGGCGCGGATCGCGTCGACGTTCTCGGGGACCACGTCGGACTCCTGATGGACGGCCTGGAAGTAGTACAGCCGCTTGCCGTCGACCACGTGGACGCCGTCCTTCCAGACCGCGATCTCGTAGAGGTCCGACCGGTTGCGGGACAGGTCGCGGGCGAGCTCCATGATCTGGGCCGTCGACTTCACGCCGTCTGCGCCGGACACGAACGTGATCCGCGGGAAGCGCTTCCAGACCTCGAGGACCTGCGCCGGGTCCGCGGGCTTCTTAAGGTCCACGGAGACCGCGTGGACATGCATCAGGGTCGACGACACCTTGACCGCGACCGTGTGGATGTTCAGGTTCGGCAGGACGCTCTGGACGTCGGGACCGTGGTGGCTGGGCATCTCGAGCTCGGGTTCGATCGCATTGATGGGGCCCTTCTTGGAGTCCCCGGGGTCCGCGGCGCGGCGGACCATGACCGCCAGGACCTTCTCGACCCCGAGGTGGGCCTCGAGCGGGTACAGCGTGCGGATGAGGCCCGTCGTGTTGCAGGAGGGGACCCGTACGAACGGGGCGCCGAGGCAGTCCGCGTAGTTCGCCGCGGCATTGAAGGAGAGGTTCGTCAGGGAGTGCTCCTCGCCGCCCTGCCAGATCGCCTTGACGCCCGCCTTCTCGTACGCCGCCTTGTAGCCGCTCTCCTCGGGCGTGCAGTCCACGACCAGGTCGGCCTCCTTGAGGAGATCGTCGATCGTGCCCGCGACCTTGAACCCGGCCTTCTGGAACCTCCCGAGCGCCTCCTTGTCGCTCGCGTACACGGGGAACCCCTTCTTCGCGGCGATCTTGGCCTCGAAGTTGGGCTTCGTCTTCGCGACGCCGACGACCTTCATGTCGTCCTGCAGGGCCACCGCATCGGCGACGCGCTTCCCGATCGTTCCGTATCCGTTGATGGCAATCCTCGCGGGCATGGAGCAACCCCCGGAGCACCCAACGGGGGCTCCACTAAAAACCTTGTGCGTGAGATGTAATTGCAGCGGACCCGTTCGCGACGCGTCGGGCCGCCGACGGCGACGCGGGCCCATGCCAACGTACATCTCCCCCGACCCCGATGGCGGGGCATGCTCTGCAACTACTGCGAGGAACAAGCTCGCGCCACGTGCCGGTTCTGCGGGGCCGGGGTCTGTCGAAACCACATGAAGGCCGCGCGATTCGCGACCGGCGGTGCGACCCCGGATCCCTACGCCGGCACCCAGCGAGGCGAGTTCATCCTCGTGGGCAATGCGATCTGGTGCGGGCGATGCCAGGTCCAGTGGTTCGTCGCTCCGGGCGCGTAACTACCGAAGGTAGAGGCCCTGCCGGATCCGCGGCACCATGGCCATGAGGACCGCCGCCTCGGTCAGCGCGTCCCGATCCATCCGGCGCTCCGTGAGGTATCCGATGGCCCCGTACTTGGACCCGATTTCGCGCACACCCGTGAGCTCGGCCATCGCGTCGCTCACCGTGCGACCGTCTCGGACCGCCTCGACGACCCGCGGCGGATACTCGAACCCGGGACCGTGGCCCAGGGTCACGCGGCCCCGGCGGTCGACCACGGCGCAGTACTGGACGTCCAGGTAGTCGCCGACGGCCGCGTCCCAGATCAGCCCCGCCTCGATCCCGACGCCGAAGTCCGCGTCCTGGAGGGCGGACCGAGCCCGATTCATCGCACCCACGGGCGCCTGCTGGTCGATCGGCTGCTCGGGCACGCCCGTGGAAACGGGGGTGGCCCGCACGCGGACTCGTTGGAAGAGATCCGCGAAGACGTGGCGGACCGCGCGGACCTTCACGGGGTTGTCCGTGCCCACGCGCACGACGAGGGGCGTGAGCCGCTTCCCATGCGGGTCGATGGTTCCCGCGCGAATCCGGCGCGACTGGATCGGGAGGCCGTCCTGGGCGAGGACCATGGGCACGGGACGCACCTCCAGCGGCCGAAGCCCCTTGCGCACCCGTGCCTCGTTCAGCTCCTTCCCGACCGGGGCGCGGTCCGCGGAGACGACGAGCACGTCCAGGTCCGGGAGGTCGTCCGCCGGCCCGTACACGTCGTCGATGGGCTCGATGCCGAACGCGGTCCAGCCGCGGGATTCGAGATGGCGCCGCAGGTTCCGTTCCCGAACGGCGTACGGGTTGACCTCGGAACGGGTCTCCCGCGCGAACCGGTCCGTCGTGAGGCCGATGAGCACCGTGTCGGGCTTCGCGGAGAACGCCGCGGCGAGCAACGCCTTGTGCCCGTCATGGAGCAGGTCGAACGTCCCGCCCATCGCGATGCGCATCGGCGGGCGATTCGGTCCTCTCGATATAAGGATGCCCTACGGGAGGAGGCGCCCCTCATGGATGGCGATCAAGTCGGAGTAAAGGGCGAAGGCGGTCTGGCGGAGTCCGGGATTGCGCTCGGACACGAGAATCTCCTTGAGCATGTCCGTGCGCGCCAGCAACGCGTTCGACGTGCCATCGATCGCGGCCAGGGGATGCTCGAGAGGCAGCTCCTCCACGGTCACCGAGGCGCGGACTTCCCGGCCTTCCTTCCACCCGCGCCCGACCTGCTTCACCCGCCGCCCGAGCGCCCGGGCCTCCTGGACCCGGGCCGGGGAGATCCCCGCGATCCCCTGACGCGGGATCGTCTCCGGCCGCAGACGGCCTCCCATGAGGACGTTCGCGATCAGGCACGCCTTCGCCGCGGCGTCCCAACCCTCCAGGTCCATGGACGGCTCCGCTTCGAGGAGACCCAGCCGCCGCGCCGCCTCCACGCCGTCCTGGTAGGAGCGGCCGGCCTCGACCTCGGAGAGGATGAAGTTGCTCGTGCTGTTCAAGATGCCTTCGAACGACTCGACGTGCGCGCCGCGGAGCGTCTCCTGGAACAGATTGAACACGGGCGCTCCGTCCATGACCGTGCCCTCGCAGCGGAAACCGACATGGCGACGGCGCGCGAGCTCGCGCAGCTCGCGGTAGTGGTAGACGACGGGGCCCTTGTTGGCCGTGATCACGTGCTTGCCGCTCGCAAGGGCGGTCCGGATGTGCTCGACCGCGACTTGGTCCTCCGCGATGCGCAAGGGCGTGATCTCCACGACCACGTCCGCGCGCACCCGGCGCAGGAACTCGAGGACGTCCCCCCGGATCGCGCGGCCGCACGGCTCCAAGGAGCGGTCCGCGGACACGAGCTCCAGGGCACGCCGCAGGTTGATGCCCCGGGCATTCTCCACCCGACCGTGGCGGCCCGTCACGATGGCGACCACGGAGGCCTCGAGGCCCTGCTCCCGCCGCAGTTCGGCGCGGCGCTCGAGGAGCAGGCGGGCGAATTCGCGGCCCACGTTCCCGAAGCCCAGGAGGACGATCCGATGGCCCACGGGCGCCACCTCGCGGCGGGCTGAAGCGGCGGCAAGGGGTTAAGTATTCCGTGCGGCTAGGACGGCTTCCGAGTCCAGGCGAAGCGGAGGCGCCCCTCCCACCGAAAGACGTTTGAAAACTTCGGGCGCGGAAGGCTTCTTTCTACTTGAGAATTCCGAAATGCTTAAGTATAGACCGATTCTTCCCAGAAGTCCGGATGCGAGGGGGCACGCGGAAGCTCGGCGTGGTCGAGAACATCGCCCACGATGGGAGCCTCCTCGTTCGCTCCAACTTCGCGCCGGCACGAGGCGCGGAGATTCTGGACAAACGGAACCGCCCCCTGGGCCGCGTGATGCGCGTGTTCGGACCCGTGAAGGAACCTTTCACCTCGGTCCGGCCGTCCGCTCCCGCGGCGCCGTCCCTGGTCGGGGCGGACGTGTACGTCGGTGAGGGAAAACATGCCCACGAAGAAGATCGAAGAGGCCGAAGAGGTCACTAGGTGCCCTGAGTGCAACTCGGGCCACCTGACGTTCGACTACGAACGCGGCGAGCTCATCTGCGAGGAGTGCGGGCTCGTCCTGAACGACCAGATGATCGACCAGGGCCCGGAGTGGCGCGCGTTCGACGTGGAGCAGGGCGAGAAGCGCGCGCGCACGGGCGCGCCCATGACCTACACGATCCATGACAAGGGCCTGTCCACGACGATCGGCTGGAAGAACAAGGACTCCTACGGGAAGTCGATCCCGACGCGGAACCGCGCCCAGCTGTACCGCCTTCGGAAGTGGCAACGCCGGATCCGCGTGAGCAACGCGACGGAGCGGAACCTGGCGTTCGCGCTCAGCGAGCTGGACCGCATGGCGAGCGGGATGGGGCTGCCGCGGAACGTCCGCGAGACGGCCGCCATGGTGTACCGCAAGGCCGTGAACAAGAACCTGATCCGTGGGCGGTCCATCGAGGGCGTCGTCGCGGCCTCCCTGTACGCCGCGTGCCGCCAGTGCAACGTGCCCCGCACGCTCGACGAGATTGCGAACTCCTCCCGCGTGGGCCGGAAGGAGATCGGCCGCACGTACCGGTTCATGACCCGAGAGCTCAAGCTGAAGCTCATGCCCACGAAGCCCCAGGACTACGTCTCGCGCTTCTGCTCGGAACTCAAGCTCAGCGGCGAGGTGCAGTCCAGGGCCGTGGAGATCCTCAAGGACGCCCAGGACAAGGAGCTCACGTCGGGACGCGGGCCCACGGGCGTGTCGGCCGCGGCCATCTACATCGCCTCGATTCTGTGCAACGAGCGCCGCACGCAGCGCGAAGTCGCGGACGTGGCGGGCGTGACCGAGGTCACGATCCGGAACCGGTACAAGGAGCTCACGGAGAAGCTCGGGATCAAGGTCGAGCTCTAGTCGGCGCTTGCGAGGCCGTCATCCCGGGAGCCGGAGCGAGCCCCGGATCAGGGGGGTCACGCGTCCACCGACCTTGACCGCCTTCGGCACCTTGCCCTCGGCCTCCACGCTCACCTCGATCCGGCTCGCGTGCTTCATCTCGAGGCCCTGCTCGATCACGAAGGACGGGGCGGGCAGCGCGCCGTTCGCCGCGAGGTAGGTTCCGCAGGCCCCGGCGGCGCTCCCCGTTGCGGGGTCTTCCCGGATGGCGTCCTGGGGCGAGAACGCGCGGGCGTGGACCTGGACCGCCGGGTCCGTGGTCTCGAACGAGAAGACGTAGGCGAGATGGTGGGGCCCGAGCTTCGCGAGGAACTTCCCAAGCTCCCGCATATCGTAGTCGATGCCTTGGACCGCCGCGAGGGATCGCATGGGGACCTGGAGGGACGGAATCCCGGTGGACGCGACCTGGGGCTTGAGCTTGCCTTTGCCGAGGTCGCGGGGCCGGACGCTCAGGGCCTTGGCGAGGCCCTCCACGGACGTGAGCGATCGGCCCACGCTCGGCTCCCCCTGGGTCATGACGACCTTCTGGATCTGCCCGTTCTCGATGAAGAGCTCCAAGGGGAGGACGCCGATCTCGAGCTCCTGGTACACAACGCTCCGGCCCTCGGGCTTGGGGACGAGGCCCTCGAGCGCCGCGACGTACGCCGTGCCGAGGGACGGGTGGCCCGCGAAGGGGATCTCGCCTCCGGGGGTGAAGATCCGGTTGCGGTAGTGGGCGGCGGGGTTCGTGGGCGGGAAGACGAACGTGGTCTCCGAGAGGTTCATCTCGCGGGTGATGCCCTCCATCTCCTCCCGGGAGAGGCCGGTCGCCCGCGGGAAGACCGCGAGCGGGTTCCCTTGGAGCGGCTTGTCCGTGAACACGTCGACCCGCCAGAAGTCGTAGAAGCGCTCGCCCATGGTCCTCGCTCCGCCGCAGATGGCCGTACGCATTCTTAATGCTGAGCGGGCCGCCGGCACGGGCCTCGCGCCCAGGGAGGGCGAGCGAAGGGAACCACATGTTTTTCCTTCGCGCGCGCTTGGCCATCCGTCGCCATGGGAAGCGTGCGGGACGCAGGGAAGGCGAGCGCACCGCTTGGATTCCGGATCGACGATCCGCGGGTCTCGGAACGCGTCCAGCGGTTTCCCGAGAGCGTGATCCGGGAGATGACCCGAGTCGCGGCGGCCCATGGCGCCGTGAACCTGTCCCAAGGGTACCCGGACTTCGACCCGCCGCGGGAGCTCCTCGCCGCGGCGAAGACCGCCCTGGAGAACGGGTACAACCAGTACTCGACGACCTGGGGCGCTCCGGAGCTGCGGGAGGCGATTGCGCGGAAGGCGAGAAGCTTCAACGGGATTGACGCGGACCAGGAACTGAACCTGGTCGTGACGTGCGGGTCGACCGAGGCGATGATGGCCGCCATGCTCTCCCTCGTGAACCCGGGCGACGAGGTCGTCGTCTTTGAACCGTTCTACGAGAACTACGGGCCCGATGCGGTCATGAGCGGCGCGACCCCGCGCTATGTGCGGATGGAGTGGCCGGACTGGCGCATCGACGAGGAACGCCTCAAGCAATCCTTCACGCCGCGCACGAAGGCCGTGATCGTGAACACGCCGAACAACCCAACGGGCAAGGTGTTCTCCAGGCAAGAGCTGCGCCTCCTGGCCGACCTGTGCTCCGACCACGACGTCGTCGCGGTCACGGACGAGATCTACGAGCACATCCTGTACGACGGCGCGCGCCACGTCTCCCTCGCTGCAGTCGGCGACATGTTCGAGCGGACAATCACGATCAGCGGCCTATCGAAGACGTACAGCGCGACGGGGTGGCGCGTGGGATGGGCCATCGCGCCGAAGACCCTCGCCGATGCCATGCGCCGGATCCACGACTTCCTGACCGTGGGCGCGCCGCATCCCCTCCAGATCGCCGCGGCCACGGCGCTCGACCTGCCGGAGTCGTACTACGAGAACCTGGCGAGGCAGTACCGCGCGAAGCGGGATCGGTTCGTCCGCGGCCTGCAGTCCGCCGGCTTGGACTGCCGGGCGCCCCGCGGCGCGTACTACGTGATGGCCGATTTCTCCGGGTTCCCGTTCGAGGACGACTGGGCGTTTGCCATGTACCTGGTCGAGCGCCTCGGCGTGGCCACGGTCCCGGGGAGCAGCTTCTACGGCAATTCGGGGGACGGCGCCGGCTACGTCCGGTTCATGTTCTCCAAAAAGGATGAGACGCTCGAGGAGGCCCTCCGGCGCCTCGAGCCGCTGCGGGACCTCCGGTAGGTCTTTCACGTCGGCTGCCCTCGCGCCCTTTGATGGCGGGCGACGCGGACCTGCTCCTGCTCGGCGGACGGATCTTCACGGCCGCCTCGTCCCGAGCCTGGGCGAGCGCGATGGCGATTCGCGGCGACCGCCTTCTGGCCGTGGGCACGGACGCCCAGGCGGAGCGCTGGTCCGGACGGAAGAGCCGTCGGATCGACCTCCGCGGACGCGTGGTCGTCCCCGGGTTCGTCGACGCGCACACGCACCTCGCCGACGCGGCGGCCGAGCTGGGCTGGACGCGTCTCGAGCACGCGAGGAGCCTCAATGCGGCGGTGGACGCACTTCGGCGGGCCGCGGCAGACACGCCGCCCGGGGCATGGGTCCTGGGCACGGGCTGGGACGAGGCCAAGTGGCCGGAGCGTCGGTATCCAACCCGGGAGGACCTGGACCGCGCGTCGACTCGCCACCCTGTCGTGGCGCGGCGCGTGGACTGCCACATGGCGGTCCTCAACACGATGGCGTTGGCGCGGGCCGAGGCTCTGCGCGGCACGCGGGGATTCGAAGTGGACACGGCGGGCCGAACCACGGGCGTCCTCAAGGAGGACGCGTTCGTCGCGTTCGCGGCGTCGTACGCGGCCGGCGAGGACGGGGTCCGCCGCGGCCTCGAACGCATCGCAGGACGGGCCCACCGACTGGGCATCACCTCGATCCACGACGTCGTCGACCTCGCCGCGTGGCGGGCGTACCAGGCCGCGCGGCGCGCGGGACGCCTCCGGCTCCGTGTGTACGCGATGCCGCGGGACGCCCTGCTGCCTGCCTTCGCGGCGTCCGGGACGGCAACCGGTCTCGGCGACGCCTGGCTCCGCCTCGGGGCGATCAAGGTCTTCTCCGACGGCTCCCTGGGCGCGTACACGGCGGCCCTGGGACAGGACTACGCAGGGCGGCCCGGCGACCGCGGCGTGCTTGTCCACACGCGCGCCGAGCTCCGGGAGATCCTGGGGTCCGCCCACCGTGCGGGGTTCCAGACCGCGACCCACGCCTTGGGGGACGAGGCCATCCGCCAGGTCGTCGAGGCGCTCGAGGACGTGCAGGCCGTGAGCCCTCGAAAGGACGCCCGCCACCGGATCGAGCACTACGAGCTCCCGGACGACGACGTGCTACGGCGGACCCGCGCCGCAGGCATCGTGGTCTGTGCCCAGCCCAACTTCGTGGGGCAATGGAGCGGGCCCGGGGACGTGTATGCGACACGGCTGGGGCGCGACCGCGCCTCGAAGAACAACCCGTACCGCCAAATCCTCCGGCGGGGCATCCCCCTGTGCTTCGGTTCGGACGGCATGCCCTACGGACCCCTGTACGGGGTCCACTGGGCCGTGAACGGGTTCTTCGAGGACCAGCACATCTCGCCGGAGGAGGCCGTGCGCGCGTACACGGCCGGCGGCGCATACGCCTCGTTCGAGGAGCGAACCAAGGGGAGCCTGGAAGCGGGGAAGCTCGCCGATTTCGTCGTCCTGGCCGGGGACCCGTTCGCGGAACCGGATCGGATCCGGCGGTGCCGGATCGCGTCGACATGGCTCGGCGGCGTGTGCGTGTACTCGGCCCGGACCCGCCGCTAGTCTGGGTCAAGCCTCATGAACCGGGGCCGCCTTCGTGGGGCAGCCCAAACACAACCTGACGCGGGCCCCCGCGGGGGCAGGCGTTTCTTCTCACGCCTCGGTCGATCCCAGCTGGGAACGGAACACGCGGTAGATGCTGCCCCAGATCTTGCCGCCCGAGGGCAGTTTGTTCTCGAAGTTGTTGATGCCCGCCCAGGCCTCGAACCCCGCGCGCGTCGCCTTGTCGTACCGACCCGAGGCGGGGCCGCGGTAGTAGCCGAGCCGAGTGAGGCCGCGCTGCAGCTCCTTGACCAAAGGCGGGGTGAGGGGGAGCACGTCCGTGGGACTTTCCCGATTCAGGAGGGTCACGTCGTAGATGTTGAAGATCCGGGTGAGCTCGTCGATCGGCGCGGGATGGTCGTCCACGCGCACGTCGACCCACCGGTCGTTGAGCCCCCCGTAGCCTCCCTTCGCGCGCACGACGAGGAGCGCGGCGGACTGCTGGCCGCGGCGGTCGCCCCCCGCCCGCTGCCCCGCGTGGAGGGCCGCGAGGAGTCGGACCGGGAGGTCCCCCTCCGTGGACTCGAACGCGCGGGCCATGCCCTTGACGACGTCCTCGCCCGCCAGGATGTTCCCCTGGCACGCGTAGTTCCGCCCGACGAGGCCGCCCGCCCACTCGAAGCATTCGTCGCCTGTGTACGAGGCCGCGCGGCCGCGGGCGTCGACCACGCCGACCTGGCGCTGGGCCGCCATGGGGTCCTTCGCGGTCAGGCGCTTGAGCGCCTCCCGGGGATGGGCGCCCTTCTTCAGGAGGGCGATGCCCCGGGGACCGAAGGCGGTGTTCGCGAAGGACTGCGTCGCGATCGCGCCGACCCCGGCCTCCGCCCACGGCACGACCGCGCCCACGGAGACGAAGCGGGACTCGACCGCCACGCCGAGGTCCTTCGTCCTCGGGTCGAAGGCCACGATGCTGAACGTGGAGGGCCGCGGCGTCCGCATGGAGGGCGGCAAGGGAGGGACCGTATATCCCCCTTTCTTCGTGGCGAGAGGGTTATTACGCCGCACCCCGTTCAGGGGAGCGACCTCCGGGTCGGAGGAGGGATGATGAAAGTCCGTCCAGGTTGGATTCTGGGAATCGTCGGTGGACTGATCACGATCGTGGGCGCCGTGTTGCCTTGGGCCACGGTCTCGGGCGGGTCGCTAGCGGCTCCCCTTACCTTTTCGGGGGCGACCGTGGGGCTGGGAGGGATCGCGGTCCTCCTCTTCGGCGTGCTCGGGCTCATCTGCGTCGCCATTCCCAACAGGATTACGGCGATCCTCGGGCTCGTGTGGGGCATCTTGGCGCTTCTCCTGGCGCTCCTTACACTCGTCGGCCTCGCCGCGATTGCTGCGCTGGCCGCAGGGTCCGGGACCGGCGTGACCGTGACCACGCAGTACGGCGCGTACTTGGCCCTCGTCGGCACCCTGGTCCTGATCGTCGGGTCCGCGATCGCGTACACGGAGGCCAAGAAGGCGGCCGCGCCACCCATGATGCCGCCGCCCGTGGCGCCCCCGATGGCCCCACCGCCGAGCTAGATCGAGCCGCGGACGGGGCCGGCGGTGGGTCTTTGAGCCGCAGGCCCTTTCTCCGCCCGTCGTGCACGTCTTCCTCGACCTCTGGGGCGTCCTCCTCGACTCCGACAGGATGCAGGAGGAGTACGGGCGCCGGCTCGCCCGCCGGATGGCGGAACGCTTCGGCGGTCCCGAGGACCGATGGCTCCAGGCCCACACGGCGGCGTGGACGGAGTACGTGCGCGCGGTGGACTCGGCGGACTGGAGCCGCGGGTCGTGGGCGGCGACCGTGGCGGATCTGGACGCGCGCTTCGCGCTGCGCCTGCTGGAACGGGCCGGGGCCGCGTGGCGACCCTCGGACGCCTTGGCGTTCTCGCGGGAGCTCGAGCGGGAGACCATGTCCACCGTGGACGCCCGATTCCCGGACGCTCGCAGGGCGATCGAGCGGCTCCGTGCGGCGGGCCACCGGGTCTACGTAACCACGCAGGCCACGGACTCGAACGCCCGGGGAGCCCTCGCGGGTGCGGGGCTCTTGGATGCCGTGGACGCGGTCTTCACGGGAACGTCCCAGGACGCACCCAAGACGGGTACGCGGTACTGGACCGGCGTCTTGTCGACGGTGAACGCGCCGCCGCACGACTGCGTCGTGGTCGACGACCGGGCGGACTACCTCCAGGCCTCCGCGACGATGGGCTGCCTCGGACTCCTCCTCGACCGCGACGGGATCTACGAGCCCGAGATGATTCCGCGGTTCGTCCGGGCCACCCTCCGGAACTTGGCCGGTCTGCCCCACTTCGTGGACGTCCTCGCATCGGAGAGGGATCGTACCTCTACTTAGAGGTATGAAACGCTCGGACCGAGCAGGAAGGGCCTACGGTCGCACGCGTTCCAGCTTCACGTACCGCACGTCGTCGCCCACTTCGCCGAACAGGATCTGCTTCTTCACGCCGTGGGCGAGGCGCACGGCGCGGCTGATCTCGGGCCAGGCGCCCCGGTGGCCCTTGGGGACCACGTGGACGAGGTACTTCGCGTGGTGGACCTCGGGATCGCCTTCGTAGGCCCGGAAGTGGGCCCCGTACTTGAAGCCCGTCTTGGCGATCACGCCGCGGGCCGTGAGGTCCTCGTACGCCCGCAGGCGCACGACGAAGTCCGGTTGGATGGTCTTCGCCTCCTTGAGGAGGCGGGCGAGCCCGATCCGCCGGTCCGTCTCCGCGTTGCGGACCTCGAGGAGTCCCGCCTTGAGCAGGAACGCCGTCTCCAAGAGGCTGAGCTGGAGACGCCGGCCCACGATCTTGCCGAAGTACCCGGCCTCGTGGAGCGCCTGGGCGTGGGCTTCGTCGAGGACGACCGCGCGGTCTCCCTGGAAGTACGCGGGGACGGGGGGCTGGACCTTCGGGGGAGGCAGATGCCCGCGAGGCGACGCTTCTCGGACGGCGTAGTACGTAACGTCGGATTCCTCGTCCACGAGGCCCAGGAGGAGTGTCTTACGCACGGAGGCGGCCTCGTCCGCCCGCTCCAAGAGCTCGGCCAGGTCGAAGACCGCGCGCTCGCTCAGGGCCCGCACCCAGTAGAGGCTCGGGGTCTTTCGCGGCGCTCCGCCTCGGGGGAGGACGTGGAAGTCCACGACGCCCTCCCGGGGTTCGACCACGTAGCCGCGCTGCCGCAGATCCCGGTACACGAGGTAGCGGATTTCGAAGGCGCCCGCCCCCGCCGCGCGGAAGAGCTGGCCCAGGGGGACCGTCTTCCCTCGGCGACGCACCTCGAGCCGCTCCGCCTCCACGAGGTACACGGCCTCGAGCGGAGCGAGGTCGAGGCCACCGCCCGCGCGGGGAGTCCCGAAGTAGCCGCGGTTGTAGAGGACGCTCGCCTCCGCGGGATCGTCCACGGTCACCCGGCCCTCGCGGAGTTCCCCCGGCATCGGGGCGGCGAACGCCCCGGCCTCGATAAAGGGTTCGTCTCTCCGGCGGCGGACCACCGGGCCGCGACGGACGCCCGAAACCGGTGCACGGCGTTTATATAGAAGTACTCGTGTTGTCAACCACCGTGAAGCGGGACCAGCTCATCGACTCGGTGCGCGAGGTGCTCGCGAAGACGGGATTCTTCCTCTCCGAGCCGCACGGGGAACGCGGGCTCTGCTTCGACTTCGTCGCGCGCCGGGACAATCTCCTCCTGATCGTCAAGGTGCTCCAGAACGTGGATGCGCTCAGCAAGGCGACTGCGGAGGAGCTCAAGAACATCGCCCGCAGCCTGCGCGGTTCGCCCGCGGTCCTCGGGGAGCGCACGGGCACGGGGGCGCTCGAGCCCGGCGTGATCTACAGTCGCTTCGACGTCCCGATCCTCTCGCGCAAGACGTTCCTGGACTTCTTTGAGGAGGGCGTGCCACCGTTCGTGTACTCGGCCCCCGGCGGACTCTACGTCAAGCTGGACTCGGAGGCCCTCCGGGCCCTGCGGGAGCGGGGGCAGATGTCCCTCGGTACGCTCGCCGAGATCGCCGGCGTCTCCCGGCGCACGATCCAGATGTACCTGGAAGGGATGTCCGCGTCCATGGAGGTGGCCTCCCGCCTCGAGGCGGTCCTCCGCGAGCCCCTCGTCCTCCCGATGGACCCGTTCGCCCTCATCGCGGCGGCCGAGAGCGTGGCGCCCTCGCCCGCCCGGCTCGAGGCGTTCGAGCGCGAACTCTTCCAGCGCCTGGAGCGCCTCGGCTACAGCGTCCTCCCGACGGTCCGGAGCCCGTTCGACGGGCTCGCACGCCACGAGGAGACCACGTACCTGGCGGGCGTGGAATCCGCAGACACGAAGCTGGAGAAGAAGGCCACGATCGTGTCCAACATCGGCCGGGTCGTGGAGAAGGACGCGGTCATGTTCGTCGAGCACCGCACCCTGCGCCTGAGCATCCGCGGCCTCCCGGTGATCGCCCGGGAGGAGCTCCGCAAGGTGAAGGACCGGGACGCGGTGGAGGACCTGATCGCGGAGAGGAAGGGCTGATGGAGGAGATCCGCCTCGGCGCGGCGACCCTCTCCCTCTTCCCGGCGGTCCGCGGCCTGCCCAGCGATGGCGAGGCGGTTCGGGAAGCCATCGCGGCCCTGGAGCCGGACGTCGTGGCGCTGAGCGTGTCCCCTGAGGAACTGGACTCCCTCCGAGCGTACCCCGGCGGGAACCTGGAGCCCGAGACCACGGAGGACGAGGCGTACGTGGCCGGTCTTTCCGCCTGGGAGGAACCCGTGATGCCGCCGCCCTGCTTCACGCAGGCCGCGCGGATCGCGGAGGCGCGGCACATTCCCCTCGAGGCCCTCGACCTGAGCGAGGAGGCCTACACGGAGGCGTACACGAAATCCGTGTCCACGGTGGAGCTGCTCCTCCAAGGACGCTTGGAGAACCGCCTCCTGAAGAAGCGGTTCCGCGTCGCGACCCCGCGGGAGTTCGCGATCGCTTGGGACGCCGAGATCAACCGGACGGCCGGCTTCGCTCGCCTCCAGAAGGAGCGGGAGCGGTTCATCGCGTCGCGGATCCGGGAGGTCGCCGGGGGCCGGGGGCGGGTCCTCGCGGTGGTCGAGGTGGAAAGGGTAAAAGGGGTGCTAGCCGCGCTACGCGGTTAGCGCCCGACGTACTGCGAGTTCGTCGTGTCCCCGAGGATGAGCGAGAACACCGGGGAGCCCGCTTGGGTCACGGTCACGGCGTACGTCCACGACGTGCCCTGGCCCAGGTTCTCCCAGAGGTAGACACCGCCGCCGCTCGTCCCGATCGCGACGTCATCCCAGCCATCCCCGTTGATGTCACCGACCGCGAACGCGGTGATCGTGCTGCTCGGGCTGAACGCGGGGAGGCTGCTCTGAATCACCGTGTTCGCCACGTCGCCGCGAATGATCCGGACGGTCGTGCCGAAGGAGAGGCCGATCGCGAGCCCCGGGAAGCTCGTCGTGAAGTTGCCGAACTTCACTCCGGACACCGAGGTGCCTGCGGCGTACCACAGCCCGCTGGCCGTGAGGCCGCCCGCGCTGCCCATCCACTTGTACACGTTCCCGTTCGAGGTGCCCGCGACCAGGTCGGAGAACCCGTTCCCGAGGGAGGATTGGGCGTCGACCATGTTGATCGTGGAACCGTCCGCCGTGAGCGTGACGCCCGTGGTTCCCGACGGCGTGTTCGCGTTGATCCACATCTTGTCCACGTAAATCGTGTCGTAGCTCGGGGATGCCGCGACGACCCGGTTCGTATCGAGGGCCCGAATCCACACCGTCTTCCCGGCGACGCTGGCCGGCATGGCGAACGTGTAGCTCACGTCCGAGGTGCCGGTCACCGTGAACATCGTGGTGTACGTGCCCGTCGTGGGGTCCGTCCCGACCACGTTCGTGGAGTACGCGATCGTGAAGTTGTCGAACTCCGGAGGCGTCGTGCTTCCCGTCTCATGCCCGATCAGGTTGAACGTGAAGGCCGTGCCGGGCCGCGTCGGGAGCACGCCGAACCGCCAGTATTGTTCGAGGGCGCTCGCGGAGCCCGCGGTCGAGGACCACGTGAGCAGGACGTTGTCAAAGCCGCCCACGGAGCTCCCCACGGTCCCGCTCCCGAAGGCCGCGTACATGACGACCTCCAAGCAGTAGGTCGCCGGGTTCGACATCGGCTTCGTCGTGATCAGGGATCCCACGTTCACGTTCGAGACGACCGTCCATCCCCGGGCCGTCGTGATGGGGCCCGAGGTCCATGCCGCGGACGAGGCGGACGCCGGCGGCCTGTTGCAGGTCGCGTTCACGAAGGCCGCCATGGTTACCCCGTTCGACGCCGTGTTCGTCGTGATCTCGTAGTTCAGGGAGAGCGACGCGGTGAACGGAGACGAACCGGTCACCGTGAAGGGTTGGTACCAGTATCCCGCGACCGTGCTGCTCGCGTGGAAGGGCGCGGTCACCTGGGCGTAGGCCCCGGAGGGGTTACCGCCCGCGGGCTGGGCTGCGCCCGTGGCTCCGTTGTAGGCCGAGGCGAAGGTCCAGTTTGCGGCCGAGTTGTTGAAGCTCGGGTTCACCGTCGAGCCGCTCCGGAGGGAGAAGTTGAGGGGTCCCTCGGTCACCTGCTCGTAGATGCCGTCCTGGACGTACGTGCTCAGGTAGCTACCCGAGGTGACGTTTCCCTTGAGGGTCTGCTCGGTCCCCGCAAACCAGTTGTCGCTGATGCCCGTGTTCTGGAAGCGGCCGTAGCCCAGGTTCGGATACCATTTGAGGTACCCGGAGGCTCCGCCGACGGCGATGTCGTTCCAGACGTCACCGTTGAAGTCCCCGATGGAAATCGTGTTGATCTGGGAGCCGCTCCCGGGCTGGTCGACGTAGGTCCGCGTCCAGTTGCCGTTGTTCGCGTAGTACCAGATCCAGCCGTTGGCGCCGCCGCAGACGACGGAGGGCAACCCGTTTCCGGTCAGGTCCCCGGCCGCGATGGCCGTGCAGGTGGAGGGCGGGGACGGGTCGTAGAACACGGGCAGGTAGACGATCGCGCCGGTCGCATCCACGGCCCGCCGGTAGATGACCACCGGAGTGCTGCTCGACACGAAGCTCTCGGCAATCCCCAAGGTGCCGTCATGCCAGAAATCGCCGTACGCGAGCTCCACGTTGCTCGCGGTCGGGCACTTCCCGTTGCCGCCGCCCTGGACCCCGGAGGTGGACTGACCGCCCGAACACACATCGAAGGCGAGCGGCTTCCACGCGTCGAAGCCGTTGAAGTCCTGGTAGAAGACCGAGTAGACGTGGCTCGCCCAGGCGGGATTCGCCCCTTCGTCGTCGCCGATGGCGAGGTCCATCTTGTAGAGGGGCGCCTGGATCTGGAGCTGGGACGACACCGCCGCGTACGACTCATCGGAGTCCTTGATCGACGTGATCGTCAAGCCGTAGTTTTGCAGGCCCGCGACCCATGGGTCCTGGTTGACACGAGCCAGGTTGATCGAGAACCGGTAGCTCACGGTCCCCGCGTCGCTCCAGAGCGCGATGGCGCTCGAGCCGCACGAGCCCTTGGGCGGGCAAATGGGCAGGTTCGCGTAGATCCCGCCGGTCGGCGCCCGGTTGAGCTGCTGGCCGCCCGCGAAGTCCTTGATCTGGACGTTCCCGAAGAACACCTTGCCGACCTCGTTGCTGCCGTTCGCGTCCACGGTGAGCATGTTCACCTGGACGTAGACGATCGCCGTGGAGCTGAACACGGTGGACGGGTTCCGGAACGCGGGGTCCGAGAAGGTCCGGATGGACGGGAACGCGCGGAGATTGCCGTTGTCCGCGGTGATATTGATCGCGTCCGTGGTCGTGAACCGGTCGTTCTGGCTGTCCGTCAGGAGGACGGAAAGCGGGTAGCTCGCGAAGTAGTAGTAGCGGGGGTACTGGGGCGGCGGCGTGTAGTAGTTGACCCCCACGGAGCCCGCGTCGTTGAGCTTGAACCGGTAGCTGTAGATGTAGTAGCCGTTCACGAACTGGTAGAAGCTGAAGGAGGAGGTCGTGGACGGGATGCTCGCGGAGGTGACCGTCTTCGACGCGCCGTACACCACGGACTGAGCGGGGTTGCCGCTGAACGGGTCGAGGAGCGTGAACTGGTCGACCCCGTACACGTTCACCAGGCTCGCGCTCCCGACGACCACGACCACCGTGTCGGCCCCCTTGAAGGTCCGGGTCGGGGATGCCGCATAGCCGTACGTGTCCCACTGGGACGCGTTGAAGATGTTGTAGCCCTGGTTGCCGTTCCAGCGCAGGTTCGGGGGCCGGCCGCTGCCACCCAGGCCGCCGCCGTTGTTGTTGCCGCCCGTCGGGCCGGGAATCACGTGGAGGATCATCCGGGTCGTGGCCAAGTGGTTCTCGTTGTCCTTCGCGCTGAAGAGGACGATGGACCCGTCCATCCCGGCCGTGGCGCTCGCTGTGCAATCGTTCGGGCGGTAGAGGGTGAAGATGCCGTCGTTCGCGACGGCGTCCCCGTGGTTCGCGGAGGGACCGTCGTCATACATCTGAAGGGGTTGCGCGCAGCTCGGGGAGCCGTAGAAGTACGTGAGCGAGGCATTCACCGAATTGCGGTTCAGATCCTGGGGACCGTCGGGGTCGATGACCTGCGCGAAGACGTAGAAGGGCGATCCCGTCTGCACGGGGAGCGGCGTGCCCAGGTTGTTCCGCGCCGCGTACACGTTGAGGAAGATCGGGGGACGTGAGCCCGCGGGCGGGGTCAGGACCGAGGTCCACAAGACGACGCTCCGGGTCGTGTCGACGACCGTCACGGTCACCGTGTCCGTGGAGCGCAGGAACTTGCTGAAGTACGAGAAGCGCTGACCCACGTTCCAGCTCTGGCCGGTACCGTCGAGCATGCCGTAGGAGACGGAGCCGTTCACGATCCGATACGCCGCGATGCGGATCACGGACGTGGTCGTCGGACTCGAGCCCCGCTGGTCTTGTACGTAGATGAGCGTGCTTCCGGCGGACATGGGCTCGCCGCCCTGGTGCGTCATGTTGATCCAGTCGCCCTGCTCGACCTGCGAACCCCCCTGCAACGTGTACGTGGGGTTCAGGGTCGCCAGGATGTCGACCCGGGTCTGGGCGACGGGCGTCGGGATGCTGGAGACCCAGATGATGATCGTGGAGAACAGGACCACGGTCATCGCCAAGATCAAGATCGTGCCGACGACTTCCGAAACACCGGACTCCTCTTCGCGCAGTACGACTTTCATCGAGTGGCCTCCCGGTGGGCAGGAGAACGGTGGGCCACGCGACCCCACGCTATATAAACGCATCGCGGTAGTTACCGGGCGCTGATAGCAGCGGGCCGTTCGGGCGAAGAATCGGGGCGGAATCGGGGGTGCACGGGTTCGTGATTCTCACATCCGCGGAGCGGGTCCTCCTCCACCTGCACGCGCAGCTGGGCGCGAAGGAAGCGGGTCGCGAGAGGACCCAGGCCGGGATCTCGGAAGGCGCGCACGTCCTGCGCAGCCATGTCCCGCGGACCTTGAAGTCCCTGATCGCGGAGGGACTCGCGGAGACAGGGCAGGCCAGGCTCCTCGGCCGGACCCGCAAGACGATCGTGTATGCGCTCACGCCCGCCGGCGTGGCGCGGGCCCGCGAGATCCTGGCGAGCGCGGACGCCCGGCCCGTCGAGGTGGACGGCCGCTCGACGACCCTCGGGGAGGCGCGGCGGTCCCTCGGCCTGACCGCCGTCGAGGCGCTCGCCGCGGTCGACGGCCGCGGGCGCCTCGCAGGACACGTGCCCCCGTCCGAGAACCGGGACCTCCTGCAGCGGGACGAGGAGCTTGCGTTCCTGCGCCGCTGGCGGACGGGCGCCGCGCGCGTCGCGGCCGTGTACGGCTCGAAGGGCATGGGGAAGACCGCCCTCGGCCGCGCCTTCGCCCGGACGGTCGACCACGTGGCGTGGATCGACCTCCGTCCCGAGGACACGCTGGAGAGCTTCGCGGCCCGGGTCGCGGAGGCCACCCACGCGGAGGTCGACGACCCGACGGACCCGGAGTCCGTCGCTCGCGCGCTCGCCGCGGCCTACGACGGCGGCACGCAGCTCGTGGTCGTGGACGGATACGGCGAGGCACCCGAAGGCGTTGTGGACGCCCTCCGATCCTTCCTGCGTCTCGCCCCGGCAACGCCGAACCCGAAGCTCCTCCTCCTCGCCCAGGAGACGACGCCGGCGTACTGCCGTTTCTACGGGGAGCCGGAGCGCCGCGGCGGGCTCGTCGTGGAGCGACACCTGAGGGGGCTCGACCTGAACGGGTGCCGGCAGATGCTCGCGAACCCCCGCATCCCGGAGGACGCGCTCCGGCGGATCTACCTGCTCACGAAGGGCTGCCCGCTGTACCTCCAGTACATCCGGGAGGGCGACGAGTACGGGCTCCGGCAGAGCAGCCGCTTCACGAAGGCGGAGACTCGGCTCCTGCTCTACTCGGGCGGCGCCACGCGCTGAGCTCGGATTTGGGGCCGCGGCCGGTTCGGCGGCGTCACGGGGGTGCCCTGGGCCGCCTTCAGCACGTACAGGACTTGGAACGTCTCGCCGGTCACGTTCCGCACGGGGGCCGCATGGATCATGCAGGAGATCAGCGCCCCGTTCCGGGCGCGCACCTGCAGCTGCTTGGGAGCCGGAGCGGGCGCGTGGCCCTCCCGGGTCCATCCCATCCCCGCCTCGGCCTCGGAGATGGCGAACACCTCGTGGACGCGACGGCCGCGGACCTCGGACGACTGCCATCCCAGGAGGTCTTCCGCGCCGCGGTCCATCTCCAGGATTCGGAGGTCCGGGCCTAAGGAGATCACGCCGTCCGCGAGGGAGCGGGCGAGCGCCTCGAAGCGCCGCCGCTCGATCTCGAGGGACTCGAGTCGGGACGCGCCGTCGAGCGCGACCGCGACCGAGGTCGCGATGCCCTGGATCACGTTGATCTCCTTGGACGTGAAGTAGTGACTCTGCGCGGAGTGGTCGAGCCACAACAGCCCGAGGACGCGGCCTCGGGCGACCAGGGGGACGAGGAGGGCCGCGCGGAGGCCCAAGCGCTTCACGACCCCGGGGGGCAGCGCGAAATCCTTGGAATCCGCCTTCACGAGCGCGGGGAGGCGGAGGACCAGGAGACGATGCGCGAGACGGGGCATCTCGGCTTCGGGGATCCGCAGGCCGTCGAAGGGGGTGCCCGAGGAGCCGGGGCCGAACGAGACCCAGCTCCGGAACTCCCGGCTGGACTCGTCCAGGGTGAGGACGGCGCAGCGGTCCACCCGGACGAGGCTCGGGGCGATGCGGACCACGGATTCGAGCATCTCGCGGGTGTCCGTGAGATCGCCGACCATTCCCGCGATGCCCAGGAGCGCGGCAAGGATCTGCGTCTCTGAGATTTCCTCCGTCAGGGTCACGCGTCCCGTGATGGCGGGGTCCGCGGTAAAGAACGTTTCCGGCTCGTTATCAGGCCGCAGTCCTGGCGCGAAACCGCTTTACCCTGAGGCAGGCATCGCCGCGTCGTGGAGACCGCGCGCCTCTTCCTCGCGATCCTCGGCCTCATCTTCGCCGGTGCGGGCATCTTCGTCGCGTGGACCTTCGACCGCATCGCGGGGCTCGCGGTGCTTCTCCTGGGCGCCTTCCTCCTCATCCTGCCGCTGATCACATACCACCCCGACGAATGAGGCGGGCGCAGCGTTTAATAGCCTGCCGGACTTCGGAGCCGCGTGTACCGCGTCTTCCGGGTTCCGCCGTCCAAGCTCGGGGCGATGGATGCCGTCTACCACGACAACGTCGCGGGCCGGCAGAGCATCACGGTCCGCGAAGCGCGCACCCTCGGCCTGGGCGGGGAGGGCAGCTTGGTCCTGGTGGAGGGGAGCGACGACGGCGTCGCGCGCGCCGCGGCGTTGCTGAAGGACAGCGGAACGGCGCTCACGGGCGCCCAGGCGGAGGCCGCCTACAAGGCGTTCCGGTCGCAGGACGAGGAAGCGGCCTCCGGGATGGGGTTCGTGTTCGGCGGCTAGGCCTCACGTCGACAGAAGATCGGCTTCCCCGGCGGCAATCGCGTGTGCGGGGAGGGGATCGAGTTCGCGCTCGAGCCACGCCACGAGCCGAGGATTCGCCGCGCGGGCGTCGACGAACACAACCAGGAAGCCACCCGCGAGTGTGACCTCGTCGTGGAGATCCGCGAGCGCGCGCTCGACCCGCTCGGCTCCGTTGTGCAGGACGAGGTATCCGAGGCAGTCGAGGAGGACCCACCCCGAGCCGTGCTCGGCCACGAAGGCGGCCGCGGCGGCGCGGAGATCGCCAAGGCGCTTGGGATCGACCGTGTCGTCCGTGCCAGCCAGGGGGGTGACGCGCAGCACACGCCCGCCATCGCTCAACGAGTCCGTCGGGCGTTCGGTGATCCACAGAAAGGGGCGGCGAGCGCCGGCCAGAGATTCCTGGAAGGCGACGATGTCCTCCGCGGAGCCGAGGGCGACGTAGCCGAGCCCCCGCTCTGCGCGCGGGCCGATGATGTTCTCCCCCTGAATGCCCAGCGTGAGGGCTCTGCCCCATCCGCCTCACCCGACTTAAAGGCCGCGGTCACCCGCGCTTGAGCGCGGCGTGCGGCGCTCACAGAGATTTGATTTTGTCCGCGACGAAAGCACGGATCTCCGCGTCGTCGGGGATGGTCAAGGACCGCTTGAACCGTTCCGTCTTGTCCGGCAGGTAGTACCCGCGGGACACGGAGATGAACTCGTTCGTGCCCTCCGCCGTGGTCGCCCGCTTCCGGGCGATCTCGAGGAAGTTGTTCCTGCCGAAGTTGATCTTCTCCGCCCGTATTGTCTCGAACTTCACGTCCGCATTGCGTCTTCCTCTGTCTTCGTCATCCATTCCGAGTCCTCCGTGACCGAGGGCGACCCCGCCGGGATGCGGGGAGGACGCGCGGAACGGTCGGACGTCATATAAACGTTCCCGGTGCCTCTCCGGCAAGAAGACGTGGTCATCCGGATACCGTGCCGCGCTTCGACGGTCGGCGACCCGAACCGCCAATCATTTAATAGGGCCGACCCATCGGTTCGCTGTCCATGACGTGTCCCCGCTGCGGAGCCGTGTCCGAGGGGAACTTCTGCCCGCGCTGCGGCGCCCCGATGGCCCCGCAACCGCCCGCCCCGGCCCTCGGGGTCCGCTGTCCCCGATGCGGAACCGTGTACCAAGGGAACTTCTGCCCGCGGTGCGGCCTGCCCGCGGGGACGGCGGCGTACGCACCCACGCCCGTGGTGCGCTCCCCCGCCTCGGGCGTCCGTAGCGTGCTCTCCATCCTGTGGACGCTCTCCCTCGTCGGATTCTTCATCTTCATCGCGCTCAATTTTGCGGGACTTGTCCTGAGCCCCGCGTACGTCGCCCCAGGAATCCAGGGGATCGCGCACGGGGAGAGCGTGAACCAGAACCTGAGCGCCGGGAGCGCGAACTGGACGTTCGTCTCCCTGGGCACCCCGGCCACCACGGGGACGTTCAACGCGACGGGAGGGAGTCCCGGAGGGGCGCTGGAGATGACGCTCCCCGCGGGCACCAACGTCGGCGGGATGTGGGTCCAATCCGTCCGACTCGCGGGCTCCGCGCCCTGGTTGGCGGAGGTCAACGTGAGCTATCGGGTGCAGGCGGCGTCCTCCCTCCGTGGGCGCCTCGTCGTGGCGGTCGAGTCCGTTCCGACGGGCCTCAACGTGAGCGACGCAGCCGCGTTGATCGGCGTCAACGCCTCCACGCCCTGGAGCTTCACGGGTCCTGTCGACGTGAGCGGGGCGATCGCTGGGTCGGGCACGTACTACCTGAAGGTCGCGTACCTCGCGTCGTCGAACGGCGGGTCCACGGATATGTTCGTCAATCACATCCGGATGGCGTGGACGACGGACGCGGTGTTCTACTTCTACCTGCCCGTGCCGCTGCCCCAGCTCCTCTACCTCATCTACCTGTCCCAAGACCCCGGCCAGTTCCTTGCGTACTTCGTGTTCATCGTGGGCGCGATCCTCGCCGCGGGGGCCTGGTACTCCTGGAGGGACCGCAAGCTCACGCTCCGAACCTTCACCGCGCCCCTGGAGGCCCTGGGCACGCGGCTCCGGAGCATGTCCGCCTGGGTCGCCGTGGCCCAGGTCTGGATGGCGACCATGTTCTTCCAGTACGCCCTGATCCTCATCCTCGCGGCGGCGGGCTCGCCGCCGACCTCGCCGTTCACGGAGACGAGCACGAACGCGTGGGTTCTTCTGTTCGACTATTCCGCGGCCTCCGTGTACGAGGAACTCGCGTTCCGCGCTCTGCTCATCGGCGTGCCCATGGCGGTCGGCGCGTTCCTCCTGCGATGGTCGCAGGGCCGCGGGGTGGCCTCCGCGAACGCGCAGGGCGCGCCCCGCGCGAACGTCCTGGGCGGGCTGCGGTATCTCTGGGGGGGCCAGCTGCGCAAGGACTCGCCGAGGGAGGCTCAGCTCGCCGCGTGGATCCTGGTCTTTGCCAGCGCGCTCCTGTTCGGGCTCGCGCACGCGCCGGGCTGGGGATGGTGGAAGGTGCTCCCCGCGTTCGTCGTCGGACTGGGCATGGGCTACGTGTTCGTCCGGCACGGCATCGGGGCGGCCATCCTGCTCCACTTCGCCACGGACGGGTCCCTGGCCCTCTCGCTCGAAGGGGTCGGCGGCATCGGCCTCACCGTGGTATCCGACCTGCTCTTCCTCGGGCTCGCCATCGCGGGTGCGGGATTCTTCGCCTGGTACGTCCTGTACGGCTGGGAGAAGTTCCAGGATCTCTGGGCGCGGTTCAGTTCCCGAATCGTGCGGCAGCCCGTCGGGACCGCGGCGGGTCCCGGCCTGCCGCCTCCCGGGACGGGCGGGATGGGACCGTCTTCGGGGAGCGCCCAGGTCTCGTACTACGTGCAGCCGGCGCCCCCAACGCCACCGACCGGGTACGCGCCCGCGCCTCCGGGCTGGCAGGCACCGCCGATGGCCGCGGCCCCGCGGAGCGTGGGCCCGCTGCCTTTCGGGTACGTCCCCACGTACCACCCCGCGCCCTACGGCTATCCTCCCGTACGGTTCCAGTGCCCCTCCTGCGGATGGGTCGAGGCCAAGTACGAGAACCGGCGGTTCACGTGCCTTCGCTGCGGCCGGACGGCCTGAGCTCGCGGTGCACCGTGCTCTCCGCGACGTAGTCGATGACCGCGTCGAGGTCCTCGGATTCGATCTCGACCTCGATCTCGCCGAGGGGCGAGCCCACGGCGAAGTTCACGACGCCCCGGAAGGCCGCCTGCTTGCTCAGCGCGACCCGCGTCCGATCCCGGAACCGGCCCGCGAGGAACTGCCCCCTCGCCGTGTCGCGGATCCTCTGGGCGCGGATACGCTCGCGCAGGGTGTCCAGGGAGCTCGTCGTGCCCACGACGCGGTCGTCCGCGGGTCCGAACACGAGGTCGGGGAACAGGTTCAGGACCGCGCGGCGGACTTTGGCGGGGTCCTCCGTGGGCCGGCACGGCGCCTCGACGCGGACGCGCAGCACGCTGCCCCATTCTCCGCCACGGCTATAATTTTCGTGACGGGCCAGGGGCTCGGGACGAACCTTATTTATCCGACCCGTCGCAATGTGCGGGCGGATGCGGGAAGAGCTTTTGGCGCTTGTGAGCAAGCGAGGCACGTTGCTCGAGCCCGCGGCCGTGGAGTACCTGCTCACGCAGGCGGACCCGGTCGGCCCGCTCGACCGCTTCTTGGCCTCCTGCACGGAGGTCCCGTTCGTGATCACGCTGCAGGACATCGTCCGTGCCGCGGACATCGGGCGGACCGCGGCGGGCCGCGCCGCGACCGTGACCCTGTCCTTGCCTCCTCCCGCCAGTCTCGCCCCCGACGTGATTCCGCGGTCCCTCCCCGTGGCGGCCTCGTTCCGTCGCCAGGGAGCCGTGGGCGGCGACCACGCGCCGGATGTGGCGATCCTCCGGGACATCACGGGACGATCCACCTGCGAGGGCACGCTGGAGGACTTCACCCGCTACTTCCGGAACCGCTTCGAAACCCTCTCGCGGATGTTGCGAACCCGGCGGGAGTTCGGAGGCGCCCAGGACATCTCCCGCGCCCGCCGCTCGACCCGGGAGGTGCGCTTCCTCGGCATGGTCTCCGACATCCGGCCCACGAAGAACGGGCACCGGATCCTGGAGCTCGAGGACGCCACGGACCGCATCTCCGTGCTGGTCCCCTCGAACTCCCCCCAAGCCGGCGAGACGTTCGTGATGGACGAGGTCGTGGGCATCGTGGGGAAGGTGAACGACCGCGGACTCGTGATCGCGGAGTCCGTCGTCCGCCCCGACATCCCCGTCGTGAAACCGTTCCGCGGTATCGCGGACCACATCCGGGCCGCCTTCATCTCCGACGTGCACGTGGGCAGCCGGACCTTCCTGGACGAGAAGTGGTCCAAGTTCACCCGCTGGATGTCGAGCGACGACGAGGTCGCGCGCTCCCTGCGGTACCTGCTCGTCGGCGGCGATGTCGTGGACGGCATTGGCGTGTACCCGCGGCAGGACGAGGAACTCGCCATCGACGACATCTACGGACAGTACGAGGCGCTCGCGAAGATGATGGCCGAGCTCCCCGATCACGTGACCGTGGTCATGATTCCCGGGAACCACGACGCGGTGCGACCCGCGGAGCCCCAGCCCGCACTGCCGCAGCCGATCCGGAAGCTGTTCGACTCGAACCTGATCTTCGCAGGCAACCCGAGCCTCGTGAGCCTGCACGGGGTCAAGGTCCTCGCCTACCACGGGCGGTCCATGGACGACTTCGTGTCGGCAATCCCGGGGATGAACTACCACCGCCCGCTCGATGCGATGCGGGAGATGCTCAAGATGCGCCACATGGCGCCCATCTACGGCGGCAAGACGCCCATTGCCCCGGAGGCCGAGGACCACCTGATCATCGACCCCGTGCCGGACATCTTCGCGACCGGCCACGTGCACAGCGTCGGGGTCGACACGTACCGGGGCGTGGTCCTCGTGAACGCCTCGACGTGGCAGGCCCAGACCCCGTACCAGAAGATGAGGAACATCGAGCCCCTGCCCGCGCGCCTCCCGATCGTGGACTTGGCCACGGGACAGGCGGCGATCAAGGAGTTCTGAGCCGCGGATAGCTTCATCGCCCGCGGCGCCTTCCGACCGGCCCGTGCGGATCGCCGCCGTGGGGGACATCCACGGGCACGAGAACCTCGCGCCCTTCCGGGAGGACCTGGCGCGCCTCGGGGACGTGGATCTCTTCCTCCTGGCCGGGGACATGACGGAACGGAACGACCTGGAGGCGTTCGGCGAGGTGGTGGGCGCCATCCGCGCCCGCGTGCGCGCCCCGATCTGGGCGGTCTTCGGGAACAACGAGTACGATCACGACCGAGCCACGTACAGCTCCCGGTACGCGGGCCCGATGGGCATCCGATTCCTGCAGGACGAAGCCGCCGAATTCGCGGCGGCGGGAACCCGTGTCCGGATCGTCGGGAGCCTCGGGAGCCTGGATCGCCCCACGTACTGGCAACGGAAGAACATGCCCCACTTGGAGACGGAGTACCGCAAGCGGGTCGAGAGCCTGGACCGTCTCCTCGCGGGCGAGGAGCCTCGGATCTTGCTGACGCACTATCCGCCCACGTTCGTCACCATGGGAGGGGAGAAGGAGGCCTGGCGCCCGGAGCTCGGCTGCAAGGCCCTCGAGACCGTGCTCCTCCGGCGGCGCCCGACCCTGGTGATCCACGGGCACATCCACAAGGGCATTCCCTTCGCGGAGCTGCGCCCGCCCAGGCAGACGCTCGACGCGTACGCGGACCCTTCGGGAACGGTGGGCGTCCACAACGTGGCGTATCCGGTCCGGAGGGCCATCTCCCGCTTCGAGCTCTGACGCCGCCCCGAGGGACCTTTATAGCCGGGAGGACGTTAGGCGCGCACCCATGCCGAAGGAGGAACCCGCTCCCCGGACGCCGAAGGAGGAGGACGGGGACGGCTGGAAGTCCTGGGTCCGCGACATCGCGATCGCCGTCCTGATCATGGCGGTCATCCTCGGGGCCATCTACGCGTACACGGGCGTCTGGCCGCCCCTGGTCGTCGTGGAGAGCGACTCCATGCAGCACAGCGCCACAACCTCGTACGTCGGCGTGATCGACACGGGCGACCTCGTCTTCGTGCAGGCGGCCCCGACCCGCGCCGACGTCGTCACGTACGTGCAGGGGCGTGCGACGGGCTACGCGACGTACGGGGACTACGGGGACGTGATCATCTTCCGCCTCTTCAACCGCCCCCAGGATACCCCGATCATCCATCGGGCCATCCTCTACGTGATCCCGAACGGAACCTCCACCGCGGACGTCCCCGACCTCGGCCGCCTCCCGCCTCAGGACTGGGTGGGGACGGACGCGGCGGGCCGGTCGACCCACGTGCCGTACCACCTCGAATCGGTCGAGATCTTCGACATGGGGTACCGCCACCTGAACGTCACGTTCGTGTTCTCGGACGTCGCCCAGTTCTTCTTCCGTGGCCCCGGCTACGTGACCATGGGGGACCACAACGCGCCCACGTACGATATCGGCTGGTTCCCGATCCAGGGGGACATCATCGGCCACGCCCGCGGCGAGATCCCCTGGTTCGGGCTGATCAAACTCCTCCTCTCTCCCTCGCCGAACTGCTGCCAGGGGTGGGGCGATCCCAGGGCCCCCGCGAACAGCTGGACCAATCTGGCCCTCAGCATCGCGTTCCTGATCGCCCTCCCGTTCATCCTGGAGGCCCTGGGCTGGGTATGGGGCAAGTATGCGTGGCCCAGGCTCCGGCCGCTGCTCCGCCGCAGGGCGAAGCCGGAGCGACCCGAGGAGCCTGAAGCCCCTCCCGAGGACCTCTCCGACGAGGACACGGAGGACGAGCCTAAAGAAGGGTCGTCTGGACCTTGAGCCGGTACCCGCGGGCCTCCGCGAGGACGTCGTCCTTCTCGAGAGCCTTCTTCACGTCGAGCAGGGGCACGGAGGCCTGGATCTCCTTCGTCCGGCCCGCGCGGCCGAAGCTCTTGACCCGCGCGTGGACGAGGCCGAGCATGTCGAGCTCGGAGATCAGGTCCGTCACCCGGCGCTGGGTGAGGGGCGTGACCCCGGTCTTGCGGCAGAGCTCGCGGTACGTCGTGTAGACTTCGCCCGTCGTCAGCTTCGTGTTCCCGATCTCCTCATTCAGGAGGACGCACAGGAGGATGAGTTTGGACTGCGTCGGGAGACTCTTGACCGCCTCGAGGACCGTGTCCAGCTCGATCTTGCTCTTCGCCTTCTGCACATGGTCGTCCGAAAGGTGCTCGTCGCCCTGGCGCTCCGCGAGCTCCGCGGACACACGGAGCAGGTCCAGGGCCCGGCGCGCGTCCCCGTGCTCCGAGGCCGCGAGGGCCGCGATCAGGTGCAGGACCGCATCCGGGGCCGTCCCGTTCTCGAACGCGAGGTGGGCGCGTTCCGCCAGGATGTCGTAGAGCTCCTCCGCGTTGTACGGCGGGAAGACGACCTTCTCGTCCGCGAGGCGCGACTTCACGCGAGGGTCGAGGAACTCCGTGAACTTGAGGTCGTTCGAGATCCCGATGAGGGAGACGCGGGCCTTCGTGAGATCGTCGTTGATCTTGAGCAGCTGGTACAGGAGGTCGTCCCCGTTCTTGGAGATGATCTTGTCGATCTCATCCAAGACGATGATCACGACGCGCTTCTCCTCGTCGAGCTTCTCCCGGAGCAGGTTGTACACGCGGTCCGTGGACAGACCCGTGAACGGGATGCGCTGGTGGAAGTTCTCGATGAACCGGTTCCCAATGCTCTGGAGGACCGCGTACGGGGTGTCGACGATCTCGCAGTTCAGGTAGAGGTAGGAGACCATCCGCGCGGCGTCCGCCTTCCGGAACTCGTTCTCGATGTACTTGACCACGGCCGTCTTCCCGGTTCCCGTCTTCCCGAAGATCAGGATGTTGCTGGGCCGCTCGCCGCGGAGCGCGGTCGCGAGGATCTGCGCGAGCTGATCGATGTAGCCCTCCCGGTGGGGCAAGCGCTCGGGAATGTACGCGGGACGCAGGATCTCCCGGTCCATCTTGAAGAGGCTCTTGGTGCTCAGGTACGGTTGAAAGATGCTTTCCTCCATGGACTCGCTCCCCCTGCAGCGAGAATGGGGCCACATCGCCCGGAGAAAACGGCGCGCACAGACACATTTCCCCTCGGGCGGGACGCGGGTATCCGACGGCTCGCACATATAGGTTTGCGAACGCCGCGGGCGACTTACGTCGGCCGACGACACTCGGATTTTTATCGACCACGTTCTATGATAGGAACGGTCGAAACGACGTGAGAAAGTTCAACCTCGACGCGACACGACATCCGAGCCTGACGCGCCGACCCGCGCTACACGATCATGCAGTCGGACGACGGGGTTCGCCGTCCTTCGAATCGTCGCGCGCGGATGGCCGCAACGGGAGGGACACGCCCTTCGCCTTGATCGCCACGGTGCCCACGAAGACTGCGGTCCCCGTCACGACGACGAGCGGGCCCGGCTGGATGTTCGTCAAGGCCGCAAGGGCGATCCCGGCCGCCGCCGTGACCATCCCAAGCACGGCACTGAGGAGTGCGTAGTGCGCCAGGCTTCGGCTCACATTCTTCGCCGACACCGCCGGAAGGATCACCACTGCCCCGACGAGGAGCATGCCGACGACCGTGATTCCCGCGGCCACAACGAGGGCCACCAGGAGCAGGTAGAGGAAGTCCACCCGGCCGACCTTGACCTTCTTCGCGATCGCGAGATCCTCCGAGATCAAGCTCAGGATGACCGCGTGGTAGATCCAACGGCCCACGACGAGGATGCACAAGGAAATCCCAATCGCGAGCAGCGCGTCGAACAGACCCACGCTCGCGATGTCGCCGAACAGGGCGTCGAGGAGGTCCGCCGTCGGCGTGATGAGGATGCCGACGGCGAGGGCGAACACGAAGAGCACGCCGATCACCGCATCGAGCGGGAGCCGCGTGGAGCGTTCGAGGAACCACGTGGCCACGACGGCTGCGAACAGAAACACGAAGGCCCCGAAGAACGGGTAGAAGTGAAACAGGAGTCCGAGCGCGATTCCGGGCAGGGCGACATGGGAGAGCACGTCTCCGACGAGCGCCATACGCTTCAGGATCATCAGCGAGCCCACATAGCCCGCCGCGAGGCCGACGACAAGCCCCGCGACGAGGCTGTACACCACGGAATCGCTCACGGAGGGACCTCCCCGTGGCGATGCTCGGCAAGGATCGTCCCGCTGCCAAAGATGCGGATGAGAAGGTCCGGATCCGAGAGGCCTCGGGAGGGCCCCGAATAGATGACGCTCCCGTTCAGGGCGAGCGCCGTGTCCGAGTACGCCATCACGTTGTGTATGTCGTGGGACACGAGCAGGATCGACATCCCGCGCTCCTTCTCGATGCGGTTGAGCGTCTCCAGGATGAGGTCCTCCGCGCCGACATCGATGTGGGCCGTGGGCTCGTCCACCAAGAGGACGTTCGGGTCGTCGACGAGGGCCCACGCGATGAGGACGCGCTGGAGCTCGCCCCCGGAGAGAGTGCCGAGCCGCTCGTCCAGGATGTTCTCCTGGTCTAGCCCGCACATCGCGAGGCACTCCCGGTAGTTCCCGGATTGGTTCAGGGAGAGGAACTCGCGGACCGTGATCGGGACGTCGGTCACTGTGAAACTCTGGGGGACGAGGCCGATCCGGACGCTGGGTGCCCAGGAGACGGTCCCCGTGTGGGGGACGAGGCCGAGGAGGGAACGAAGGAGGATCGTCTTGCCCGCCCCATTGGGGCCCACGAGCGCCAGGGTGGTCCCTCGCGGGAGCGTGAAGGAGATGTCCCGGAGCACGGTACGGCCCTCGAGGACCACGCCGAGACGGGACACGGTGAGCACGGTCTGGGCGTCGGCGGGGCCGGGGCAGAGGGCGGGCAAGGGCGTCCCGCGCGCGGACCCGCTCGGGGGACGCTCGGTTCGAGGCGTCAACACGGTCCGCGATGCGACACCGTGTTATTTAAAACCTGGTGATTCCTTAATAACCCTTCATATAGGCGGGACGCGTTGCTTACTATCCGATGCCCATAATCAGCGTGAGCATGGACGACGCGATCCTGCGGAACCTGGACGAGATCGCCCAGCGACGGAAGTACCGGAGCCGGAGCGAGGCCGTCCGCGAGGCGTTGCGGGAGTTCATCGACGTGTCGGAGTGGGGGCACGCCGGAGGACAGGCGTCCGTGATCCTCGCCGTGATCTACGAGAAGGGGAACCCCAAGGCGGACCTCGCGATCCTCCAACACCGCTTCGACGAAATCCGGACCATGCTCCACACGCACCTGAACGAGGTGGACTGCCTCCAGATCTTCGTGGCGGAGGGGCCGACCGCCCGCCTGAAGGACCTGATCGGCCACATCCGGCGCGTGAAGGGCGTGAAGCAGATCAAGTTCATCCAGACGGCCACGGCCCGGTGAGCATCAGCCTTATTGCGCCTCGACGGAGTACCGAGGCCGATGGAGAAGCGGCTCGCCTACTCGTACGGCCGCGCGCTCGTCCTCTCCCGCCTCGCCCTGTTCGCGATCGCCTTCGTCCTCGTCGGCGGGCTGCTTGCGTTCGCACCGCGGTTCCCCCTCCTACCGGCCGCCCTCTTCCTCGGGCTCCTGGCGTTCGCCCTGCTCCTGTTCGCGGTCTCGCCCCTCCTGACCCAGCACTGGCTCACGCGGTCGCGGCTGATCCTGCGCCAGGGATGGTACTTCCGCATCATCCTGCCGTTCTCCGAGATCGTGACCATCGTCGCCCCGGACGAGACGGCGCCCCTCCGCGTCCCCCTCGGGATCCACCGGCCGCTGGGCCAGACCACGCTCTACGTCACGGGCGGGAAGGCGGGACTCCTGCTCGCCCGCCTGGACCGCCCGCGGCGGTTCTGGTCGTCCTTCGGGCTCGCGGCCACCCAGATCGTGTTCGACGTGGACGACCGGGAGGGCTTCCTCCGAGCGTACGGGGAGCGCCGGAGCCTACTCCCGCCAGTCCAGCCCGACCGTGCGGACGCCGAGCTTCGGGATTAGGGCCATCTTGCGCTTGTGCACGCCCGCGTCCACGAGCCCCTGCACGTGCCGCACGCAGTCCAGGGAGACGTTCGTCTTCTCCGCGATGACCTCGGGCTCCATCTGGAGCTCCAGCCCCAGGAGGATGCGGTCCAGCTCCTCGTAGGACAAGCCCAGCTCCCCCTCGTCGGTCTGTCCGGGCCACAGCGCCGCGGTCGGGATCTTGTCGACGATCCGCTTCGGCAGACCGAGGTGCCGGGCCATGGCGCGGACCTGGGTCTTGTAGAGGTCGCCGATGGGCAGGAAGTCCGCCGCCCCGTCGCCGAACTTGGTGAAGTACCCGGTCAGGACCTCGCTCCTGTTCCCGGTCCCGACGACGACCCGATCCTCCGTGTTCGCCACGAAGTAGAGGACGATCATGCGCGTGCGCGCCCGAAGATTCCCGCGCGCCACCCGGTCGGAACGGCCGGGCCGGAGGTGGGCCTCGAGAGCCGCGACGAACGGGGCGATGTCGATGACCCGGAACCCGACGCCGAGGTCGTCCGCGTAGGCGCGAGCGTCCTCGAGGTCCTTTCCCCCCTTTCCGTCCGGGAGGGCTAGGGCCAGGACGCGCTTCGCGCCGAGGGCGTCCGCGCAGAGCCGGGCGACGAGCGCGGAATCCACGCCGCCGCTCAAGCCCAGGACGACGCCACGCCGCCGGCTCGCGGCGACCTGGTGGGCGATGAACGACTCGATGAGCGCGACGTGCTCCTCGCGGAACCTCGGCACGAGGTCGGCCATCGGCGGTCGAAGCGGGCTGCGGGAGATAACCCTTTCTGGCGGGCCGCGAAGCCTTTATCGCGGACGCCTCCTTGGACCGCCGCCCATGAACGTGAACGAGGCCACGCTCCTCATCGCGGACGAGTACAACCGCATGGCCGAGACGTACGACCGGGTCGTCGCCCCGCGGATCGAGCCCATCGCGAAGGCCGTCGCGGAGCTGATCGCGCCCAAGGCGGGCGAGATGATCCTCGACGTGAGCACGGGCACGGGCCTCCTGGCGTGCCTCCTCGCACCCCGGACGGCTCCCGCACAGTTCGTGGCGATCGACCTGGCGGAGGAGGCCCTGCGAGTCGCCTCGTACCGGGCCGGGACCGCGGGAATCCGAAACATCCGGTTCGAGATGATGGACGCCCGCAACATCGTGTACCGGAGCAAGCTCTTCGACGCGGTCGGAAGCAACCTGGGCATCCCGAACCTGGGGTACGACCGCACGTTCCACGAGGTCCACCGGCTCCTCAAGCCCGGGGGCCGCTTCGTGTTCAGCGAGTGGGACGCGAAGCTCCCTCCTGCGACCGCCGCGTACCTGGAGCTCCTGGAGAAGCATCGGACGACGACGCCCTCGAAGACCTTGGTCCAGCTCCGGGAGGCGATCGCCCTGAACCGCACGGCCCCGGAGGCGAAGGACCTCCGCGACGCCGCCGCGGTGGGGAGGAAGCTCGAGGCGGTCGAGTTTTCGGACGTCCGGGATGTCGTGCGGACGTTCCCCGCGCACTTCACGGGCGCGGCGGACCTGATCGCCTTCGAGACCGCGTGGGGCTGGGACGAGCGTGAGCTAGCGGAGATGACGCCCGCACAGCGCAGCGCCTTGGAGGCGGAGCTCGCGGAACGCGTGAAACCGTGGATGGGCCCCGCGGGTTTGGACGTGACGTGGACGGTCCATGTCACGATCGCGCGAGCCTGAGGCGGTCCCGCGGACCAAGAACGTACGAAACGCTCAATAACCTGCGCCGCCTCGAACGCCCCACTCCATGTCCGACGTGCCCATGGTGCGCGCGGTGAACGCCGAGAAGGTGTACAACTCGGGACCTGTGACCGTCCACGCGCTGCGCGGCGTGAGCCTGGACATCCCGCGGGGCGAGATGGTCGCCATCATGGGACCGTCCGGGTGCGGTAAGACCACCCTGCTCAATTGCTTCTCGGGCCTCGACGATCTGACGTCGGGGGACGTGCGCATCGAGGGCGTGTCCCTCGCCTCCATGGACGACGACGCAAAGAGCCGGTACCGGTCGCGGCGCATGGGGTTCGTGTTCCAGTCGTACAACCTCCTGCCCGTCCTCACCACCGTGGAGAACGTGGAGCTGCCGCTCCTGGTCGCCAAGGCGCCCGCGAAGGAAGCACGCCGGCGCGCGCTCGCCCTCCTGAAGGCCGTGGAGCTCGAGGGCTGGGAGGACCACAAGCCCGCCCAGCTCAGCGCGGGCCAGCAGCAGCGGGTCGCCATCGCCCGCGCCCTCGTGAACGACCCCGCGATCGTGTGGGCGGACGAGCCCACGGGCAACCTGGACTCGGAGACGTCGACGCAGATCATGGATCTGCTCGTGCGCCTGAACCGGGAGCAGGGGCAGACCCTGGTCCTCGTGACCCACGACGCCACGGTGAGCTCCCGGGCGCACCGGATCCTGAAGATGCGGAACGGGCAGATCGTCGAGGAGCAGCGGCTGAGGTGAGCGCGTGGACGTCGCCCTGATCGCGCTGATCGGCCTGGTCGCGGGGCTCGTCCTCGTGCTCGTCTTGCTCGGGCTGCGGCCCCTCTTGGCCCGCCTGGCCGCGCGGAACATCGCGCGGCGGAAGACCCGTGTGGCCATCGTGATCGCGGGGCTCCTCGTGGGCACCGCGATCATCTCCTCGAGCCTCGTCGTAGGCGACACCCTGCGGTCCATCTTCCTCCAGGACGTGTACACGCGCCTGGACGCGATCGACGAGATGGTCTGGAACTCGTTCAACGGGAACCTGTACTCCTTCCCGCAGGCGTACGAGACGCAGATCGCCACGAACCTCGCCCAGGTGGGGGCGCCCGTGGATGGGGTCGCGCCGCTGCTCCTGAAGACGATGCCCGTGCGGAACATCGCCGGGAACAAGGGGAACCAGGCGATCACGGTCATGGGGCTGAACGGGAGCGCGGAGCGTGGGTTCGGCGCCCTCACGACCCTCGCCGGCGCGTCGGTCGACGTGAACGACCTCGGTCCGTCCCGGGTGTACCTGAATCAGGAGGCCGCGGGTGACCTGAACGCGACCCGGGGCCAGGACCTCACCCTGTTCTACGGCACGACGAATCGTACCCTGGTCCACGTCGTCGTCCAGGACCTCGTCCTCTCCCAGGGCAAGGCGGCGTACCAGCGGGACCCGATCATCATCATGGATCTCGCCCTGGCTCAGTCCGCGTTCAACGAGACCGGGGCGATCAACGCGATCAAGGTCTCCAACACGGGCGGCGTCGAGGACGGGGTCGCGTACACGGACGCCGTCGTGCAGGACCTCCGCCTGTTCATCGCCCAGCAGCACTGGAACCTGGGCGTGGAGCCCGTGAAGCAGGAGGGGATCGACGGCGCGACCCAGATCGGAGCGCAGGCCACGGAACTCTTCCTGGTCATGGGCGCCTTCTCCATCGTCGCGGGCGTCCTCCTCATCGCGAACATCTTCGTCATGCTTGCGGAGGAGCGGAAGCAGGAGATGGGGGTCGCGCGCGCCCTGGGCTTCCTGCGGCGGGAGCTGTTGATCACGTTCGCCCTCGAGGGGACGTTCTACGCGATCACCGCGGCGGCGATCGGCGCCGCGACGGGCGTGGGCCTCGGCTGGGTCATGATCTGGATCTTCGACAAGGTCGTGCCCCACGGCAACGTCCCCGTGACGTTCGCGTTCGAGGACGGCAGCGTGCTCCTCGCGTTCGTCGCAGGCGCCGCGCTGACCTGGGCCTCCATCCTCCTCGCCTCCTGGCGGGTCTCGCGGCTCAACATCGTCCACGCGATCCGGGATCTCCCGGAGCCCGGCGGCCTCGCCCGGTCGCGGCAGATGGCCGTCGCGGGAGGGCTGCTACTCCTCGTGGGCGCTGCGCTCTCGTGGTGGGGCTGGACCGCGGACACGGGCCTCGGGAAGATTCCGGGGCTGCCCCTGGCCGCCGTGGGGATCGCCCTCGCGTTCGCGGCGGACCACGCGCGGCTCGGCTTCACCCTGGCCTCCGGGTTCAACATCGCCTGGCTTCTCGGTCCCTTCGGCCTCGTGAACCCGGCCACGGACAACATCTCCGTGGCGTTCGTGACCACGGGGCTCATCCTCGTGGGCTCGGCCATCCTGATCGCCGTGTTCAACGTGAGCGAGGTGTCCCGCGCCCTCCTCCGGCGCGCGAGCCGGGACCGCGGCCGGCCCGTCCTGCGTACCGCGGTCTCGTATCCCATGGACAAGCGCTTCCGCACGGGGATGACGATCGCCATGTTCGCCCTGATCATGTTCATGATCACCCTGATCTCCATGGTCCAAGGGCTCGAGCAGTCGAGCCTGAACGAGTTCGTCGCCCAGCAGAGCGGAGGCTACGACGTCGTCGCCTACACGACGAGTTACGGGACGATCCCGAACTTCCGGGCGAGCCTCATGGGGAACTTCTCGGAGAGCGAGTTCCTGAACGGCTGGAACGGGGTCGCGAGCGCGAGCGTGCTCCCCGCGAAGCTCCAGGCCGTCGGCGGCAATCGGACGTACGACTACACGCTCTGGGGCGTGGACAACTTCCTCGTGAAGAGCAACCAGTACGGGTTCTACAGCAACTTGCCGTACGTCACGGACGCGAACGGGACGCGGCACGAGCTCCAGAGCCGCACGGACGTCTGGCTGGCGCTCCGGGAGAACCACAGCCTGGCGATCATCGACCGGAGCGCGGCGGGCGTGAACCAGTTCGCCCCGGACCCGAACCGCCTCCAGGCCGTGCCGGGGGACCGGATCCGGGTCTTCGATCCGACCGGGCATGCGGTGAACCTGACCGTGGTGGGCATCCTGGAGCAGTCCCTCCAGTTCACCTCCGGGGTGTTCGTGGACATCAACGCGACGGAGACCGTGTTCCCCGCGGCCGAGCAGTACACGGCGTACTTCTTCCAAGTCGCCCCCGGGACCGACGTGACCGCCCTGCGGACGCAGCTCGAGCAGGTGTACTTCCCGTACGGGCTCCAGACGATCGACATCCGGGAGCAGATCGGCCAGGCGTTCGACTCGACCCAGGAGGTCCTCACGCTCATGGAGGCGTACCTGGGCATCGGCCTCCTCGTCGGGATCGCGGGGCTCGCGGTGGTCACCCTCCGCGCGGTGGTCGAGCGCCGGACGCAGATCGGGGCGCTCCGGGCCATCGGCTTCACGCGGGGCATGGTCCTCCGGATGTTCCTCCTGGAAATCGCCCTGATCGCGGTCCTCGGCGTAGGGATCGGCGTGGGCCTCGGGATCGTGTTTGCGTACAAGGTGTACCTCGTGTACTTCGCGGGCGTCATCACGTTCAGCGTGCCCTGGGTGAACCTGGGGATCATCGTGGGCATCGCGTCCGCGGCGGCCGTGGCGTGCACGGCCCAGCCCGCGATCCGCGCGTCTCGGCTCCCTCCCGCGGAGGCCCTCCGGTACTCCGAGTGAGCAGAGTGCGTCGTCGCCAGGGCGCCCCGCTCGGGTGTACCTCTACTCGGAGGTACGCGGCCCCGCGACGAGCCGCTCGATCGCGGCCCGCCTCCTCGCGAACTCGCCTTCGGCCCGGCGGTGGTAGGCGAGCATCCGCCGAAGCAGCTCGCTCCGCGACCGCTCCGCCTCCACGCGGCCCACGTAGTCCTCGCGGCGCACGGACCGTCCGCCGTCCCGCTCGTAGTGCCAGAAGTAGAAGTACCGCCGTCCGTCGAAGTCGCGGATCCGCGCCCCGCACCCGATCTCCATTTCATACCTCTAAGTAGAGGTATATCGCGGGAGGGCTTGTACCTTCCGGCGGGGTGGCCGAATCCCCGTCGGGGCGCCGCGGAACAAGCCTTTTATGGCCCCCGCGCTCTCCGACAGGACCATGGCGGAGCCGAAGCTCCGGGAGACAAACTGGGATCCCAAGCTCGAGGAGTCCCTCCTGGCCACGTGGGCCCGGGAGCCCGAGCTGTATCGCTTCGCCCCCAGGACGGGGCAGTCCGTCTACGTGATCGACACGCCGCCGCCGTACCCCAGCGGATCGTGGCACATCGGCGCCGTCATGGCGTACTCGATGATCGACATGCTCGCCCGCGCCCAGCGCATGCTCGGGAAGGCCGTCCTCTTCCCCTTCGGCCTCGACCGGAACGGGATCAACATCGAGCGCACGGTCGAGAAGAAGTCCGGGAAGCCGCTCCACCTCTGGGACCGGGAGGCGTTCATCGCGGAGTGCCGCAGGGAGATCGAGGCGATCGGGAACGGGCTCCTCGAACTCGCCCACCGGGCCGGGATGTCCGCGGACTTCGACCACGTGTACTTCACGGACTCCGACGCGTACCGCGCGTACAGCCAGGCCGTCTTCCTGGAACTCTGGCCCCGCGGCCTCTTCTACCGCGGCGAGCGGCCCACGTTCTGGTGCCCGCACGACGAGACGCCCCTCGCGGAGGCGGACATCGAGTACGAGGACCGGCCGTCCCAGCTCGTCTGGATGCAGTTCCTACTGGAGGGCGGCGGCCATCTGCCCATCGCAACGACGCGGCCCGAGCTGCTGGCGGCCTGCCGGGCAGTCATCGTCCATCCGGACGACGAGCGCTACCGGGCGATCCAAGGGAAGACCGCGAAGGTCCCCCTCGTCGGCCGCAGCGTGCCCGTCGTGGCCCACGCGATGGCGAGGCCGGAGTTCGGAAGCGGCGCAGCCATGATCTGCTCCTACGGCGACAACGTCGACCTCGTGGTGTTCCGCGAGCTGCGCCTCGAGCCCGTCAAGGCGATCGACGAGCGCGGGCGCATGACCGAGGCCGCGGGCTCGCTGAAGGGGCTCAAGATCGAGGCGGCCCGCGCCAAGGCGATCGAGGAGCTCAAGGCCCACGGCGCCCTGGAGAAGGTCGAGCCCCTCGCCCACAAGACGCCGATCTGCTCCCGATGCCAGACGCCGATCGAGTTCATCTCCTCGGACGCCTGGTACCTGAAGCAGCTCGAGTTCCGCGACGAGCTGAAGAAGCTCGCAAACGCGATGGACTTCCATCCGGCGAGGCATCGGCAGCTCCTCCTGGACTGGATCGACTCCCTCACGATCGACTGGCCCATCTCCCGCCGCCGCTACTACCACACGGAGATCCCCCTCTGGTACTGCAAGAAGTGCGGCGAGGCCCTCGCGCCCCCTCCGGGAAAGTACTACCGGCCCTGGAAGGACCCCGCGCCCTTCACAGCGTGCCCCAAGTGCAAGGGCAAGGCCTTCGTCGGCGAGGACCGCGTGTTTGACACCTGGATGGACTCGAGCTGCTCGAACCTCTTCGTCTCCGGCTACCGCAGCGACGCCACGTTCTTCGCCGCGAACTTCCCCGTGAGCCTGAGACCGCAGGGGCGCGAGATCGTCCGGACCTGGCTCTACTACACGACGCTGAAGTCCTGGCTCGTGCGGCGCTCGAAGCCCTTCCAGACGGTGTTCATCCACGGCCTCGGCCTCGACGCGCACGGGCGCGCCATGCACCGCACCCTCGGCAACGTAATCGACCCCTGGCCCTACATCCGCAAGCACGGGGCCGACGCGATCCGCTTCTTCGCGGCGAGCGAGACGAACCCTGGGGACGACTTCCGCATCAACGTGGACAAGATCGGCGGCGCGGGGAAGTTCCTCACGAAGCTCTGGAACATCGCGCGGTTTGTCTCCTCGTTCCCGGAGCCCCATGCCGGGAAGCTCTCTCCCGCCGACGAGTGGATCCTCGCGGAGCTCAACCGCCTCATCGAGGACGCACGGGGCGCGTACGAAGAACTGAACCTGTTCCTCCCGTCCAATCGCGCTCGGGATTTTCTCTGGAACCTCTTCGCGCCCCACTACGTCGAGATGGTCAAGGCCCGCGCCTACGAAGGTGACGCGGGTGCGGTCTGGACGCTCCACACGTGCCTGCGCGGGCTCTTGCAGGTCCTCGCGCCCATCGCGCCCTTCTCCACGGACCTGATCTGGCGCGAGGCGTACGGGGGCAGCGTACACGCCGAGGTTCTGCCCCTGCCCCGCGACGGGATCCCGGCGTCGCGGCTCGAGCTCACGGAACCGCTCGTGGCCTTCAACTCGGAGATTTGGAAGCGCAAGCGGGAGAAGGGGCTGAGCCTGAACCTCGAACTCTCCGGCGTCTCGATCCCCGAGGAGCTGAAACCCTTCGAGCCGGACCTGCGGCGGATGCACCGGCTCGCGTAGCGGCAACTGCCTCAGAGGCGGGGGATGTCCGCGCGGCCCGTCGCGAGCACCCGGGCCAGGTCCGCCCGCGTGATGATCCCGACGACCCGGCCCGCGTCCACCACGGGGAGGCGGTTCACGTCGTGCTCGATCATGGCCGCGGCCACGGACTCCAGGGTGTCCGTGGGCTTCATCGCGACGACGTGCTTCGTCATCACCTCGGAGACCTTCGAGGCTCGCAGACGGCGGTAGACCTCCTCGACCGCGACGTGCTCGCGCTCTCCCAGGAACGCGAGCAGGTCCAAGGCGTGCACCTGGCTCGTCAGGTACCGCTTGCCCAAGGTCTCCTCCGCGAGCTGCTTGAGATGTCGGAGGATGTCCGACTCGCTCAGAATCCCGAGGAGACGTCCGCGCGCATCGACCACCGGGGCTCCGCTGATCGCCCGCTGCACGAGGCGCTCCGCCGCCACCTCGAGGGTCATGTCCGGGGTCAGGGTGACGAGGTCCCGCGTCATCACATCCGCGGCCCACACGGACCCCGGAATCCACGAGACCCTACTTGATGTTGGCGAGCCGGCGTCCCTCAGCCCTTGCGGAGGATGATCGTGAGGACGTCGGAATCCCGCAGGACGTGGTCCAGCCCCACCTTCTGGCCGGGGAACTGGGCGCTCGCGCCCCAGACGTTCGCGTACCGGAACCGCCGGCGCCAGTCGCGGTGGATCGAGTCGCACACCATGCCCACGTCGGAATGCTCCTTCACGATGAGCGGCTCCGCCATGTCCGCTTCCATGCCCTGCGGCTTGAGGAAGACGCGCATGAACCGAAGGGTGTCGTAGATCTCATCCTTGAGCTTCGTGAGCCCGATCTCCTTCTCCGCGGAGATGGGCAGGAGCTTCCAACCGCTGAGCTTGGCCTGGAGGGCCTTGAGGTAGTCCTGCCCGACGAGGTCGATCTTGTTCACGACGACGAGCGCCTTCGTGTACACGCGGTTCCCCGCGAGCACGTCGATGAGCTGATCCTCCGTGACGTCCTGCCGGACGACGACCACGCCGTTCAGGTAGCCCCACTCACGGCACACGTCCTCGATCATCTCCTTGTCCATCTTCGTGAGCTTGACCGTGGTGTTCACGGTCAGGCCGCCGCGGTTCGCCTTCGCCAAGGTGACGTCCGCCGGCCGCTCGTTCAGGCGGATCCCCGCAAGGTAGAGTTCCTCCGTGAGCACCTGGACGTTCGTCTCGAACACGTCGATCATGAGGACGATGAGGTCGCACGCGCGGGCCACGGAAAGGACCTCGCGACCGCGGCCGCGGCCCTTGGACGCACCGCGGATCAGGCCGGGCATGTCGAGGACCTGGATCTTGACCCCGCGGTGGTCGAGGACCCCGGGGATCACGTCCATCGTGGTGAAGTCGTAGGACCCCACCTTGCTCTCCGCGTCCGTGATCTGGTTGAGCAGGGTCGACTTGCCCACGCTCGGGAACCCGACGAGGCCGATCGTGGCGTTCCCGCTTTTCTTGACCGCGTAGCTGACGCCCGAGCCGCCGGACTTCAGTCGGCGGAGCTCCTGCTCCGCCTTGAGCCGCGCGACCTTCGCCTTGAGCTTCCCGATGTGGTGCTGGGTCGCCTTGTTGTACGGCGTCTTCTGGATCTCGTCCTCGATGGACTTGATCTGCTCCTCGATCGTCGCCATCCGTGCGATCGGAGACAGCCCGCGGCCCGAGAAAAAGATTCCTGGGGTCCGCGATCACCACATGGTCCGGATGCTCTCCGGCTCAAGTCCCTTGACCGCGTACAGGACGAGCCGGCGACTCCGCGCGCGGTATGCGGAGAGGTCGAGGCCGCCGAGCACGCGATGGATAGGCAGCCCCGCCGCGTCGAACAGCTCCTTGAGCTCCGGGAGCGTGTACGCCCGCACGGATCCGCGGTGCTCCCGCGTGCCCTCCCGGTCAATCACGATCTGCCGCGTGTCGTAGCGGCCGAGGAGCACGTCGAACGTGTCCTCCTGGAGCACGACGCTGCCGTCCTCCCCGACCCGCCAACCTTGGAGCGGGAGCTCGTACGCCAGGGACTCCCGATTGAACCGCTCCATGAGGAACTTGCCGCGGGGCTTCAGGGCGTGCGCGACGCCCTCCAGGACCTTGCGATCCTCCCGGACCGTGTCGAAATACCCGAACGAGGAGAACATGTTGATCACCGCGTCGAAGGCGCCGCGGAACCGGAGGTCCCGCATGTCTCCCCGCACGAAGGTCGCACGGGCCTTCGCGCGCTTCGCGTCCGCCCGGGCGCGGTGCAGCAGGTCCTCGGAGTAATCGAATCCCGTGACCGCGTAGCCCCGCTTGGCCAGCTCGATGGAGTGCCGCCCCGCGCCGCACGCGAGGTCGAGGATCCGGCTCCCCTTCCCGAGATGGAGGATCTTCTCGATCCCGTCGACCTCCTCGCCCGTGCGCGCGAGGGTGTGCTCGTACTGCTTCAGGTAGTCGGGGCCGAAGAACGATTCCCACCAGCGACGGACGGGCCTCGCCACGAGTCTCCCCCGACGTCGCGCGCCATGGGCGACCCAGGGCAAGAAGCTTGCGCGGCTAGGCGTTCGTGATCCGCGTGCCCGCCTTCGCGTCCGCGGCGTCCGCGAGGTGCTCCAGGTCCGTGACCACGGCGACCTCGCCGCCGGTTTCCAAGAAGTCGATGGCGGCCTGGACCTTGGGTCCCATGGAACCCGGAGGGAACTGTCCCTCGGCAAGATGCTTCTTCGCCTCCGCGACGGTCATGTGCTCCAGGAAACGCTGGGTCGGCCGCCCGAAGCCGAGGGCGATCTTCTCCACGTCCGTGGCGATCAGGAGGACCTTCCATCCCAGGACGCGCGCGAGGACCGCCGCGCCGAGGTCCTTGTCGATCACCGCCTCGACGCCCACGAGGCGGCCGCCCCGGCGGACCACGGGGATCCCGCCACCGCCCGCGCAGATCACGACGTGGCCGTCCCCGTCGCGGACGAGCCGGCGGATCGTGTCCTTCTCGATGATGTCGATGGGTTGCGGCGACGGCACGACGCGCCGCCAGCCTCCCCGGGCCTGGTCCTCGACGAGCTTCCAGCCCTTCGCGCGCTTCACGATCAGGTCCGACTCCCGCGTGTACAGAGGCCCGATGGGCTTCGTCGGGTCCTTGAACGCGGGGTCGTTCCCGTCCACGAGGGTCTGCGTGACGAGGACGACGACGCCGCGCTCGACGCGCCGGACCGCGAGCTCGTTGTGCAGGGCCTGCGCGAGCAGGTAGCCGACCTGCGCCTGGCTCTCTGCGCCGCACACGTCGAGCGGCATGGCCGGAACGAGGTCGCGGGCCTCCTCGTTCTGGAGCAGGATGTTGCCCACCTGGGGCCCGTTGCCGTGCGTGACGACGAGGTCGTGGCCCGATTGCACGAGGTCCGCGAGCTTCGCCGCGGTCTCCTCGATCCGATGGCGCTGCGCGTCCGCGGTGCCCCCGTCCCCGGGGGGCTGGATCGCGTTGCCGCCAATGGCCACGACGAGCTGCTTCGCCGGCATGGGAGAAGTGCGCGCTATTCGGACGACCCTATAAGAATCTTAGGTGTCTAGTAACCCCCACTCCATGCGGGAAAAGAGGGTACGGCTCCCAGGCCCGCTGTTGCGGGTCCTTCCGGCGCCCCGTCACGGGGAGGGGGAGCCGTCCGCGGCCGTCGACAGGCGGTTTGGTGACCGGGTTTAAAGGATATGCGCAACGAACAATCTGGCGACAGTCGGGGCACACAGGTCGTGCAACCGGGAGACTCGGTTTATATCCCAGCGGTCCGTTGCAGACGTCGGAAGCATGGTTCTGGGCTTGATGCTCTTCTTGGGTGCTGGAGCTTCTAAGCCCTTTGGCCCTCCGACGAT